>CAZYOD010000001.1:0-4656 GCA_964648635.1 uncultured Balneolaceae bacterium
CTTGACAAGGGTATTTGTCAATAGTAAATTCAAAATTCTCTTCCGGTTCAAACACATATCTAAAAACCCTAATTAAACGACGAAGGAGGCTTATGTCCACCAACAATAAGGTAACAGCCGCACAGGTTCACAAGATTTTACAGAAACATATTTTAACCGATGGCTACGACATTGTGCTTGATCTGGAAAAAAGTGAAGGATCCTATTTGTACGATGCCAAAAACGGCGAACGCTACCTTGATTTCTTTACCTTCTTTGCCTCCAATCCGTTGGGGATGAATCACCCTCGATTAGCTAATGATGAATTCCGTAATAAGATTGGCCGGATAGCTATCAACAAGCCTTCAAACTCTGATGTCTATACAGAAGAGATGGCCGAATTCGTCGATAATTTTGACCGCGTGGGCATTCCCGATTATCTCCCCTACTCTTTCTTTATCTCCGGCGGAGCCCTTGCCGTTGAAAATGCGCTTAAGGTAGCCTTCGACTGGAAGGTGCAAAAGAATTTTGAGAAAGGTTACCGACAAGAAAAAGGACATAAAGTACTCCACTTCGAACAAGCTTTTCATGGCCGGACGGGATACACAATGTCACTGACCAACACCGATCCCAGAAAAGTAAAATATTTCCCAAAGTTCGACTGGCCGCGCGTTATTTCTCCGGCAATGACGTACCCTGCCACCGAGGAAAATATTCAAAACACAGTGGTGCAGGAGGAACAAGCAATTGCCCAGGCTGAGAGATATTTTGAGATGTATAAAGATGATATTGCGTGCATTATCATAGAACCAATTCAAGGTGAAGGCGGGGACCGGCATTTTCGATTGCAATTCCATCAGGCACTTCGCGAACTGGCTGACAAACACGAGGCATTACTTATTTACGACGAAGTCCAGACCGGCGTTGGGCTGACCGGCAAATTCTGGGCACATGAACATTATGTGAAACCGGATATTCTCGCCTTTGGGAAAAAGGCCCAGGTCTGCGGTATTCTGGCCGGAAAACGCGTTGACGAAGTAGAAACCAACTGCTTCCATGTTTCCTCACGTATCAATTCTACATGGGGCGGTAACCTCGTGGATATGGTTCGGTTTGGACGTATTTTACAAGTAATCGAAGATGATAACTTAGTAGAAAACGCAGCGAAAGTAGGCAGCTATCTACAGGATAACCTGCACAATTTGGCAGACAATTTTGAACACGTTTCAAATTCCAGAGGAAAAGGATTGTTCTGCGCGATAGATTTCCCGAATACTGCGGTGCGAGATGCGGTCATTAAAGAATGTTTCGAAAACAATCTGATGATTCTCTCCTGCGGAACCAAGACGATGCGATTCCGTCCGCCGCTTACGGTTTCAAAAGGTCAAATTGATGAAGGAATTGAGATTATTGAAGGAGCAATAAAAAAGGTGCTGGGTAACAACTCGGTCTTTGAAAACGCGTAAATTTAAAGATTGGCAAATCAGAAATTCAGTTACCAGTGTACGGCTTCTCTGTTCACTGGTAACTACTCTCTGTTCTTAAACCATCTGATGGGATTCCGGCTGTAGCGTGATTTCATTTAACACTGATCCTTCGGGCTGATTAGCTGCATAGTAGACCGACTTTGCCACTTCTTCGGGACTCAGCATCTTGTCTTTCTGAACCCGCATATCTACGGCATCACCGTCCCACAAAGGAGTATCCACGCCTCCCAAATACATGAGCGTAAACTTAACGCCGCTTCGTTTGTGTTCTTCTACCAATGATTTTGTGAAACCGGTAATCGCAAATTTTGAAGCCGAGTACACCGAAGAGTTTTTCATGGGATATTTTCCCACGCTGCCCGGAAACATAATTACACGTCCTTTCTTCTCCGTGGCCATATAGCGGACTACCGTCTGGGTCACCAAAAAGGTCCCATACACATTTACCTCGAACATCTCCTTGGCCTCTTGCGGGTTGATATCCAACAGCGGCTGCATCACAGCCGTCCCAAAAGCATTAACCAGCACATCAATTGGGCCCAGATCTTCGGTGACTTCACGCGCCATTTTTGAAACCGATGCCAGATCCGTCACATCAACACCGATGACATAGGCATCCCCACCGGTATCATTTATTTCTTTGGCTATCGATTCAGCCTTCTGCTGATTCCGTGCTGCCAATACTACTTTAGCACCGCCCTTGGCAAACATTTTTGCGCACGCACTTCCGATTCCGCCGGAACCGCCTACAATTAATACAATCTTATTCTTCATTGGCTCACTTCTGTTTCATTGCTGATTCGATTGCCCCGTCATAAACCGAGAACATCTCGTCAGTTGTAAGTGTCAGCACATCCGAAATAACAAAATCACTTTTTTGCGAATCCACCTTTCCCAGCTGATAAAACGGGATTTCTTGCTGTTCAAAATGATCCTCCAGCGATTCTTGATTTTCAAGCGTACAGCTCACAACCACTCCCGACTGCGCCTCGCTGTAAAGCACCTCGTGCATATTTGAACCCAGCTTATCCGTGGAAACTGTAGCGCCCTTGCCGGAGAAGATTGCCATCTCAGCCAAAGTAACAGCCAAACCGCCATCCGAAACATCATGTACTGCATTTACTTTTTTACTGTGGATTGCATCGAGTAA
The DNA here is from genome assembly GCA_964648635.1 of uncultured Balneolaceae bacterium. Classification (GTDB taxonomy): domain Bacteria; phylum Bacteroidota; class Rhodothermia; order Balneolales; family Balneolaceae; genus Fodinibius. The sequence goes on from CAZYOD010000001.1 coordinate 2,617, forward strand.
TGCGGACTGCAGGCGACCTTCGAACTCAAGGTCGAGAGCGGGAGCATCGCCGGTAGTCAGATCGTGAATAGAATGCAAGTATTCACTTGCTCCGAGCCCCTTACGATCTGCGCCAATATAGTAAATAAGGTCTGACTCATTTTTAAACTCGGGCGTCATGCGGTGATTTTCGATATCTTCGATCAGTCCCAGCATCCCGATTACCGGCGTCGGGAAAACGGCCATTTTAGGGTTCTCATTATAAAAACTCACATTACCGCCGGTCACCGGCGTGTTAAATGTGCGGCAGGCATCTCCCATCCCCGCCAACGCTTCTTTAAAGGTCCAATACACTTCCGGTTTGTAGGGATTTCCGAAGTTCAGGCAGTTCGTGATCGCCATCGGCTTGGCTCCGCTGCACACCACATTTCGGGCAGCCTCGGCCACGGCTATCTGTCCGCCGCGCCGCGGATTCAGATAAACATATCGTCCGTTGCAATCGGTTTTTACGGCCAGCGCTTTATTGGTTCCTTTAATACGAACCACCCCTGAATCGGAAGAGCCGGGACCGTTTACGGTATTCGTGCGCACCATGGTATCGTACTGCTCGTGCACCCATCGTTTGGATGCAATGTTCGGTGCTTCCAACAGACGCTTAAGAATTTCATTATGATCTTCGGGATGATCCAGCGAATCGACATCAAAAGATTGCGTTTCTTCTAAATATGTCGGCTTTGTTGCCTCTCGTTTATACTGGGGTGCTCCTCCCCCAAGTACAAGACTGTCCGCAGGGATATCGGCTTTTACTTCTCCGTCTTTAAAATAAGTTACATTTTCTCCTTCGACCACTTCGCCGATGACTACGGCGTTGAGATCCCATTTTTCATAGATGTCAATAATTTCCTGCTCCCGGCCTTTTTCGGCAACAACAAGCATGCGCTCCTGACTTTCGGATAGCAACAACTCATAAGCTGTCATCCCTTCTTCCCGTGCCGGCACTTTATCCAGATCGAGACGCATTCCGGCATTCCCCTTGGCACTCATTTCTGATGAAGAACAACTAATTCCGGCAGCTCCCATATCTTGGATGCCGACAATGCCGCCGTTTTTAATCACTTCAAGCGTGGCTTCGAGCAAAAGTTTTTCAGAAAACGGATCGCCTACCTGAACACTCGGACGCTTGTCTTCGCTTTCTTCGCTGATCTCCTCGGATGCAAACGTCGCCCCGTGGATTCCGTCTCGTCCGGTTTCGGATCCGACAATAATTACAGGATTACCCACCCCTTCAGCAATAGCGGATGCCGTTTGATCTTCTTTAACTATGCCCACACTCATAGCATTTACCAACGGATTCCCTTCGTACTTTTCATCAAAATAAATTTCTCCGCCCACCATCGGTACACCAAATGAGTTTCCATAATCTGCAATGCCCCGCACGACGCCATCCAACAAGAACCGAACCCGCGGCGTATCCAAATCTCCGAAGCGCAATGAATTAAGGCTGGCAATAGGACGCGCTCCCATAGTAAATATATCACGATGAATGCCGCCAACACCAGTTGCAGCACCTTCATACGGTTCAATAGCAGACGGGTGATTATGACTTTCAACTTTAAACACACATCCCAGCCCATCACCGATGTCAACAAGTCCCGCATTTTCTTCGCCGGCACCTACCAGCATCTGCGGACCTTCATTAGGTAGTTTTTTTATCTCCAGGATGGAATTTTTATAGGAGCAGTGCTCACTCCACATCACCGAGTAAACCCCGAGCTCTGTGAAAGTAGGCGTTCGTCCCAAATAATCTTTAATCATCTCGAACTCTTCTTCGGTGAGCCCGTGATCTTTGGCCAAATCCAGTGTAACTTCCGGTTCTTTAATCGCGGTATCTGACATCAGTTTTCTGTGAGTTAAATATTGGAAAGTTGAAGGTTCAGGGTTAAAACAGTTCCTAACGCTCAACCTTTAACTTTAAACATCTAAGAACTCGGTTAACGCCTCAAAATTGTTAAATACAATTTCTGCTTTATTGTTTTCGGATTTCCCATTGCTTGTAAACCA
>CAZYOD010000001.1:4756-20033 GCA_964648635.1 uncultured Balneolaceae bacterium
ATCTGTTGATAAGCTTCCTGTGCCCCCTCTATCCACTGCCAGTGATCTCGATAGCATTGCATATAAAAAGAGCCGACATCTTCATATCTACTTACATCCAAATCCAGCTGATTAAGAGTTTGCTCAAACCGATTACGCTGGAGCTGTTCGCGCGTAACTTTGTCCTTGCTGTACAGCGACCACTGCTTGCTGTTCACCTGATGATATGTTTCAGCAAGAGCACCAGCAGTAATAGTCTCAAATAACGAAAAATGCTTATGTACATCCTGAAGCGCGGCGACCTCTGCCGATTTGTGATCGAGCAAAGTGTCATCCAGATCGAAGTAAATAAACTTATAGGGCAAAGCGGCTGTATTTTTGAATTTAAAAAACAGTTGGGTCAAAGATAGGGAACTCCATCCTGATCAAAAAATCAATACCAACATTAACTTTTATTAAAAGGCGAATCTACATGATGATTAGATCATAATTTGTATCTATCTTAATGCGCTTTCGTATATTTTATTTTTTACAACCAAAACTAAATTACTACAGCATGAATATTAAAACTCTCATCGGATTAGGCGTAGTTGTATTATTGATATTTTTTGGGGTAGGTAAATATAATTCACTGGTTCAACAGCAACAGACTGTCAACCAGTCGTGGGCCCAGGTTGAGAACCAGTATCAACGCAGGGCAGACTTAATTCCCAATTTAGTAAACACAGTTAAGGGAGCAGCAGATTTTGAACAAGAGACCCTGACTGATGTTATTGAAGCCCGAAGCAGAGCAACATCAATAGAGGTTTCAGCTGATGATCTGGATAACCCTCAGCAAATGCAGCAGTTTCAACAGGCACAAGAGCAGCTCTCGGGAGCTCTTTCTCGATTGCTTGTCACGGTTGAAAAATATCCTGAAATAAAAGCCAACCAGAATTTCCGGGATCTGCAGGTACAATTAGAGGGCACAGAGAATCGAATTTCTACAGAACGTCAGCGATTTAATGAAACGGTGCGAGATTATAATACCACCGTTCAGAGTTTCCCGGACAACCTGTTTGCCGGACTCTGTGGATTTGATCAAAAAGCTTATTTTGAAGCTGAAGAAGGAGCCAGCGAAGCCCCGCAAGTGGAATTTTAATTATTTAGTGAATCACAATGCCAAGAAGTGAATTTCTGACCAAAGACGAAGAACAACAGATTGTTGAAGCTATAAATGAGGCTGAAAAACAAACCTCGGGCGAAATCCGGATTCATATAGAACATAACTGTACTGGCGAACCGTTGGAACGCGCCGCTCGCATTTTCCACGATTTAGGGATGGATCAGACCCAACGGCAAAACGGCGTGCTGATTTATATTGCCAGTGAAGATCACAAGGCCGCTGTATATGCGGGACGTGGAATTCATTCTCAGGTCGAAGAAGGCTTTTGGAGTGATGTTCTGCGCATGCTAATTGAGCATTTCAAAAAAGATGCCTATGAAGAGGGTATAGAAAAAGCAGTTTATAAGGTTGGCGATAAACTGGCGGAGCTGTTTCCCTACCATCAAAAAGGAAACCTGAATGAACTATCCAATGAAATCAGCTACCACGACAATCAGAATGATTAATTCTAATATTTGATTTACCCTATGCTTTTTAGTCGATCTCAAAGATTTCTAAGAACCCTGCTATTATTCTTATTTATTCCGTGCTTTCTTGTCGCTCAAGACCTTCCATCAGAACCGGTCGGGCATGTCAATGATTTTGCCGATATGCTAACGCGCTCCGAACAACAGCAATTGGAACAAAAACTCCGCAACTACCGCGATACTACAACTACTGTTATTGCAATTGCCACTCTTGAAAGCCTAAACGGTATTTCTGTTGAAGAAACAGCCACCACCCTTTTTAATGAGTGGGGCATATGGGAAGGAGATCAAGACAACGGAATCCTCATTCTCATTGCCAAAGCTGAGCAAGAAATGCGTATTGAAGTGGGCTACGGATTAGAAGGGGCAATCCCCGATATTATGGCCGGACGTATTGTTCGGGATATTATGGCACCGCGCTTTAAAAAAGGAGATTTTGGCGGCGGTTTGGATCGGGCAACCTCTGCCATTATCCAATTAGCCAGCGGTGAATACACGGGACAACTAAGCCGGGAAGGTTCTTCCGAGAGCGACGGCACAGCTGATTTCATCATCTTTTTGCTCTTTATAATCTTTGTAATCTATTCCTCATCCCGCAGAGGAGGCGGAAAAGGAAACGGAAAAAGAAGGCGTCGTACTTTAGGTCCCGGCGGATTTATCTTTCTCGGTGGCGGAGGCGGTTTTGGTGGCGGGAGCTCCGGCGGCGGTGGATTTGGCGGATTCAGCGGTGGCGGGGGCTTCGGTTCCGGTGGCGGTGGTGCCAGCGGCGGCTGGTAGTTCTATAAATAAGAAGCAAGATTATACTCCCAAAACTTTATCCACTCCCAAGCCAGAGCTTGGGAGTGAGAGGTTTAATGAGCAATTTCCTCTGCTTCCGCACTGTCTTCCAGCTTAGGGGAAGATGGTGTTTGGTTCTGGTATTCTTCCAATGTAAAATCATCAACCTGAACCATATCTACACGAGCATCTTCAGCCTTGCGAATCAGTGTAGCCTCCTCTTCGGATATAATCCCTTTCTCCAGCGCCTGATCAATGACAAAGCGCACTTGCGTTTTGGGCAGTTCTTTTCGTTTGGTGGCTTTGTAAATCTTCTCATACACCGGATCCGCTTTCTCAGACAACTGCAAAGCATATTCATAGCGTCCCAGAGCTTCTTTCTTATCCTCAGGGATAAAGATACCCGCAGTCAGACGATCGCGCTGCTCACCCCGCTTTTGCATCGCCTGGGCAACCTTGTGACCAAGCTTATCAGACGGCATGCTGCCAATACGATTCATACGAGACCAAAGAGCAATAGGACCACGGAACAACCAACTTAATCCCGGTACTTTTATTTCGCGGTAGATGGCATCAAAGGCTTCCTGAATCTGTGCAAAAGCATATTCCATCGACCACTCAAAGAAAACCCGATCTTCCTCACGCTGGCCTTCGGCATCGTAGCGGCGCAGGGTCGCCGTAGCCAAATACATCCAGCTTAGAATATCCGCAAACCGGCCGCTTATTTTCTCTTTGATTTTGAGACCGCCGCCATACGATCCGAGTGCGATATCTGCCAAAAATGCAAAAGAGGCTGATGCCCATGAAAGCTTCTTATAATATTTCGAAGCCGGTCCGCCTACGGGGGAAGAAGCAATTTTTCCGCGCGTCAAGCTCATCAAAAAAGCTCGCGCTTTATTGCGTCCCACATGACCGATGTGTTTCCAAAAAGCATCATCAAAAGCTTTTACATCGCCTTTGGTTAAAGCATCAATTTCATCGTAAGCGTAAGGATGACATCGAATAGCACCCTGACCAAAAATCATCAGGCTTCGGGTAAGGATATTTGCTCCTTCAACAGTGATTGCAATCGGCATTGCAATATAACTACTCGCAAAAATATTCCGAGGACCGCGGGAAATACCTGCGCCGCCCTGGATATCCATCGCATCATTGACAATTTGGCGTCCGAGTTCAGTAAAATTATACTTGGCAATAGCCGTAACCACCGACGGTTTTTCACCCATATCCAATCCTGCACAAGTATAACGGCGTGCGGCATCCATTAAATAGGTAAACCCGCCAATGCGTGCCATCGGCTCTTCAATGCCTTCAAACTTCCCGATATTGATACCAAACTGCTTACGAACTGCCGTGTAGGCACCGAGTGCCCGAGTAGCCACTTTGGCACCGCCCATACTTTGAGCCGGCAGCGAAATACCGCGTCCCACGCCAAGCGATTCCATCAACATGCGCCAGCCGTTACCCGCCTGTTCAGGTCCGCCAATTATTTGATTAACAGAAACGACCGCATTCTCCCCGTCAATCGGGCAGTTATAAAAAGGAATTCCCAGCGGATCGTGACGTCGTCTTAATATTATTCCCTCGGTATCGCTGGGGATCAGCGCACAAGTAATGCCGGGATATTCGCCCTTGCCCAGATGATTCTCCGGATCGCGCAGTTTAAACGCGAGACCTATAAGCGTTGAAATAGCTGCAAGTGTAATGTAGCGCTTCGTAAAGTTCAGACGGATATAAAGCTCCCCGTCATCACCTTTGAAAACTTCCCCCTCGGCCGTCATAGAACCTGCATCAGATCCCGCTGTAGATTCGGTGAGCGCAAAACACGGCATCTCCTCTCCGGAAGCCAGCCCCGGGAGATATTGATCCTTCTGCTCATCCGTTCCATAATGCATCAAAAGCTCGGCCGGACCCAGTGAGTTGGGTACCATCACCGTAGTAGCCAGCGGTCCACAGCGCGATGCCAGCTTGGTTACAATGGCGCTATGGGCAGAGGCTGAAAAATTGAGTCCACCATACTTTTCAGGGATAATCAATCCAAAAAATTTATGCTCACGCATAAAATCCCAAACTTCATCGGTAAATCCTTTTCGGACAAAAACATCCCAATCCTGAACCATCGAGCAAAGTTCTTCAACGGGTCCATCTATAAACGCCTGTTCTTCATCCGATAGCTCGGGATATGATTCGTTGGCCAGCCGATTCAGATCCGGTTTTCCTGAAAACAGTTCGGCATCTACCCAAACATTCCCGGCTTCTATTGCCGTACGTTCGGTATCCGAGATTTCGGGCAAAAAGTTCAGCGCATCCAGTAATTTCATAAGCGGACCGGAAACCAAGAGTCGTCGAATCGGCTTGATATTAAATATCACAACCAATACACCGTAAACAGCAAAAACCCATACCGGGGCTTCAAATCCCCATAATGCAACGAAGCCGGCAATGGCCCAAATCGATAGCGGCACACCCCAAAAAGCAAAAAGAGTCGCTACCAAAATCATGCTCACAACTACCGCCCAAAGCGGGTACTGAAATAAGAAGCCGAAACTTTCATTTAAAAATTCCATATTGGTCACCTCATCGGTTAAAATCCTGCTCATTTATTCTGTTTTTAGCGAAGTTCGCACCTGATATCCTTTAATAATATGATCTATCGCTTCATCAATAAATTCTTTCTGATCAATCCGCGTATCCAACCGCTTTGACAGTACAACGGACATAACGCCGTGTAATTGGGCCCAAAATGTATATGCTGCTATTCTTGGCTTGTCTTCTGCTATTAATCCCGAATCTACGCCCTGTTGCAGCGCATCCGTCACGATTTCGTACCCTTTGCGGGCCTTTCGAAATTTCTCTTTGGGATATCGGGTCATCTCATCAGAACTAATCAGATAAATAACCTGGTATTCCCTGGGATACTCTAAAGCAAATACGGCATACTCATGAGCCAAAGCTTCCAGCTTTTTGATGGGATCATCATGTTTTGCAACTTGCTTTTCGAGTTGACCATTTAGACGCTCGATAGCCTCTTCCATCAAGGTGTGTACCAAGTCATCTTTATTTTCAAAATGCAAATAGATGCTAGTTGCACTTGCATCCACTTGGCGGGCAATCTTGCGAAGCGAAAAATTACGATAACCTTCGGAGAGTAGTACCTGACGTGCGGCATCTACTATTTTTTTCTTCAAACTAATATTATTGGTTTCTTCCATATAAACACTGGTTAACACTGTTAACTAACCTAATTAAACATTATTTTCTTGATAAAGCAATACCGGAGTAAATGCTAATTTTTGGGCAAAGAAAACTTGCAATACGAAATGGTTTTTCCTCTTTTCAGGTGCTTGTGCTCATAAAAAGTCTTATGGGTGAGCAGTGAATTATCGGGACGCTCTTCATAAATGTTCTCCACCACATCCTGCAGACGACAATCCATTTCAGAAAGCACATCCAACGTATAAGAAAAAAGATGATCGCTGTCCGTTTTTAGCCGTATTTTTCCATCCGGTGCCATCACCTTTTTGTAAATCTCTAAAAACTTTGGAGAGGTAAGTCTTTTGCTGCGATCTACCCTTTTAGGATATGGATCGGGAAACGTAATCCAAATATCCTGAATTTCTCCCGGTGCAAAATACTCATCCAAATGATCAATATACATTCGCAGAAAACGGACGTTTGTCAGCCCCTCTTCCAACGCCCTTTTAGCTCCTTTCCAGATACGCGCGCCCTTTATATCAATACCTACATAATTTTTTTGGGGATTCCGCCGTGCCAACTCAAGCGTATAACCTCCTTTCCCGCAGGCCAGCTCCAATACAATTGGATTGTCATTTTGAAAAAAATCAGTATTCCACTGCCCGTCCGGCTTTGATGCTTCCTTATTCTGAAAATCTGTGTATTCCAGTGTATTTCCGAACGCCGAGACTTCTTCGAATTTTTCGAGTTTGCCTTTAGCCATTGTCAATCAGCAATTAACTAACATTAATATGTGATTTAATTTCTTCTGCAGCCAACTTAGTTAAAAGAGAGATGTGAAAGAGGGTACTCAACTTTAATAAAAGCGGGGTTATTATGAAAATCATCAAAGATCTTAAAGAATGGTATCCAGTCGTTTTTGAATCAGCAATAATACTTGCAATATTGCTGGTTCTTCTTGCCTTTAAAATACCTACTAACCATCAAGAACCTTTATCATTTCCAGAAAAGGATTTTGAGATAATAAAATCTATTGATATTCCAATCACTAATCCGAATAAACCTCCTAATCCACCCAAACCAAGCACCATCGTGGAAGTTCCCAATCATGAGATAATTGATGAGCCCATCGGTGACCTGGAAATTATCTGGGAAGATGGAAATGACTTACCTTTTCCTAAAGAATCTAAAAAAGACGATAAGGAAACAATATTTAAAGCTGTAGAACAGCCTCCTGAAATTAAAGGTGGAATTGAAGAACTCTACAAGAAAATAAACTATCCGCGCCAAGCATTGCTTGCCGGTATAGAAGGAATAGTTAAAATTCAATTTGTTGTAGACCGAAGTGGAACAGTTAAAAATGCTACGGTGATTCGGGGTATCGGTGGGGGCTGCGATGAAGAGGCCTTAAAAGCAGTTAATGGTCTCAAATTTGAGCCCGGTCGTCAGCGGGGGATAGCTGTTCCTGTTCAATTTACGCTTCCGGTTGTTTTTAAGATCAACAACTAAGGGGCCAACCGGAATTTTGTCCAGCCCTGTTTTTCTTTTTCGTAACAGATGCGGTCGTGCATTCGGCTTTTTCGCCCCTGCCAAAATTCAATTCTTGCTGGTTCAAGTACATAACCGCCCCAGAAATCCGGCAGGGGCACATCTTTATCTTCAAAACGCTTTTTAATTTCCTTGAAATCAGCTTCGAGCTGTTCCCGCGATTCTACTTTACTGCTCTGATTTGAGGCCCAGGCTCCAAGCTTACTTAAGCGGGGACGCTGTTTAAAGTACGCTTCGGAATCATCATCACTTAATTTATACACAGCACCTTCAATCCGAACCTGTCGTTCAAGAGAGGGCCAATAAAAGCAAAGTGCTGCCTTGGGATTTTCATCGAGCTCCCGACTCTTTCGACTGTTGTAGTTGGTAAAAAATCGGAAGCCCTTTTCATCGACTCCTTTGAGCAGTATAATGCGTGATGAGGGAACCCCGTCTTTATTAGCCGTAGAAAGCGTCATGGCATTGGCGTCAACCAAGTCGGCGGAAAGAGCCTGCTCAAACCATTCCATAAACTGGTCGATGGGATTTTCACAGATTTCCGATTCTACCAGCGCCTTCTTTGTATAGTCGCGCCGAAGTTTAGCTATATTTTTAGCTTCATCATTTTCCACAGGCATACCCCTTATGCAAAATAGTCGGGTGCGTTACCTTTCTTCCATTTGATATTGCAACCCATACTTGGTTTTTGGTCTTCTTTAACTTTACCGTCAAAAAGTAGCTCTACCGCTTCGCGGATATCTTTGCCGGTAACCGGTTCATCATTGCTTGGACGACTGTCATCAAACTGTCCGCGATACACCAGCTCATCTTGTTCATCAAACAAAAAGAAATCCGGGGTACAAGCCGCGCGATAAGCTTTTGCAATTTCCTGAGTTCCATCGTATAAGTATGGAAATGAAAACTGTCGCTCTCTAGCCACAGATGCCATTTTTACCGGACTATCATCGGGATAATTTTCTACATCAGTTGAACTTATTGCCACTACGCCGATTCCCTTTTGCTGCAGATCTCGAGCAGCAACAACAAACTCATCCAAAATATGTTTCACATAAGGACAGTGATTACACATAAAAACAACTAAAAGTCCTTTGGCATTATCAAAATCACTCAGCGAGACCAACTGGTTATTTACTGTATCAAATAGCTTAAAATCAGGAGCTTTAGTACCAAGGTCCATCATCGTAGAAGGAGTACTAGACATAAATAGAAATAATAGATTTAAATTAATTCTTTGTGAGACTGAACTTACAGATTTGTACCTGAATATATATGAAATGAGACGAAAAATGTATAAAAAAAACCGATACTTGCGATAACAAAACAGGGCTACTGTTAGAGAATAGAATTACGTCAGATAAGTATCGGGAAATAACTACTATCTATGAGGCATACAATTTGTACCTTCAAAGGTTACGTATCAGAACAAATTTAACTGCCCTTTTTCAGGTCTTTTAAAATGTTTCGAAGACAATCTGAGGGGAAATTCGTTAAAACCTAATTTCTTTGTCTGGATCTCAAACATATTGCGAATCTGATTAGCAAACTCTCCCTTCCCGTTAAAGCGTTCTCCGAATTTGCTTTCATACAGTTTTTCCTCCCGCATATCACGTAATCTATTCAAAACTTTTTCTTTACGATCCGGAAAATGTTGTTCGAGCCACTCCTGAAATAAATCTTTAACAGCGTGGGGAAGTCGGACAATCGTATATCCTGCATGAGTAGCTCCTGCATCACGGGCAGCTTCTAAGATATCGGCGCATTCGTGGTCGGTTAATCCCGGGATGATAGGTGCTACATTTACTCCTACTGAAATACCTTTTTCGGTCAGCTTTTCAATAGCCTTCAACCTTCGCTGTGGCTGAGAAGTTCTGGGTTCCATCACACGGGCCAACTCACGATCGAGGGTGGTCACAGAAAGAGTTACGTGTACGGCATTGTATTTCGACAACTCTTCCAGCAGATCAATATCACGGGTGACCAGATAATTTTTAGTAATGATACCTACCGGATTCCGGGCTTCGGCAAATACTTTCAGGCAATCACGAGTAATTTCCAGGTTTCTTTCTATGGGTTGATAAGGATCAGTAACGCCGCTCAAAGCCACAGATTGAGGCTTCCAGCTTTTTGAGGCAAATTTCGACTGTAATTTATCGGCGGCATCATATTTAACCATGATTCGCGACTCAAAATCAAGTCCCGCCGAAAAGCCTAGATATTCATGAAAAGGCCGAGCATAACAATATATACAACCGTGCTCGCATCCCCTATAAGGATTTAATCCATATGTGAAGGGAATATCAGGACTCTCATTTTCAGAGAGAATTTTTTTAGTATCATCCGGAATAAGCTTTGTCTCAGGCGAAGGTTTTTCTCCCGTCTCCTCATCCAGATCGTAATCCGTGTATTTACCTTCAAACCGGTTAGCCGGATTATCCGAAGCGCCCCGGCCGCGAATGGGATTTTTATCGTTTTTCACAATATTAGCAATTGTTGTTTTTATTTGTAGTGTTTTATAACAACAATTTATGCCATCATCGTGTCATCCCAACCTAAAAATCTTAAAATAAAAGCCCGACCGAAGCCGGGCGTGGGATTTAAATTAACTTATAATCAACTACAAGTAACATCAGCGAAATTTTCATCCCAGCATCTTTTTTCACTGCCTTCCTGGTAATACCCTTCATTAGTATCTGTATTCCAGTATAACGTTATATCCGGATCATTCGGATTCGTATATGTCATGGTGTGATCTGGTTCATTTTTATCGTAATTAGCTGTAAAGCTAGTCGTACCAGAATCATCATACCATTGGACCGTCATTGTACTTTCGGTATTACTCGAAACGGTCCATTCCGAAGTATAAGCCAACTGTTCTTGGTTAGTATCCGTGTTCAGTGTATTGAAAGTCCAACTGCCTTCAGATCCATCCTCTGATACAGTACCTTCCATTACCTTATAATCTTTAATACTAGTCTCTCCATCATTAAAACTCCAATACATCGCCCATTTGTAACCGCCTGGCACGTCCTCTGCGGTTAATTTAAGGGATACGCTCTCATTTTCGTACTGGTAGGAATACTCCCAGACCCAGACTCCGTCTTCATAAGCCACGTCATTTTCGTTACCGGCCATCAAGAATCCAGCATATGATCCGGCAAACGCAAATGTATAGCTACTCGAAATAGCCCAATTCCGAGCAACATAGTAATTGTCAGTACTTTCAGTTGATGGCATATCGGAAAACACCTTAGGCTGATTATTTTCAAAAAAGGAAACATCAGGTTGAGCTTGTTCACTTTGTACTTCCGGAAATGATGGAGCTTCGCTGGGGTCAGGCCCCGTACTGTTATCACCGCAAGCCATTAATCCTAATAAAACCCCGAATAAGACTATATTTTTTAAACTTTTATACATTGCCTCTGAGTTTGTTATTGAATGGTTATATAAAAAATGACTCAACTAAAATGAGTCCTTTTTTATTAGTAAGACCGGCTCAAGAGGTAATCCTTACAAATTATTTTATCCAACGTATACCGTTTTAATATTGACGAACTCCTGAATCCCAAAATGCGACAATTCACGTCCAAAGCCCGACTGCTTAACACCGCCAAAAGGGAGGCGTGGATCAGATTTTACGAATTCGTTAACAAAACAACAGCCGGCCTGCAGATCCTGCGCAGCAATTCGCTCGGCCCGACCTACATCCTCGGAAAATACAGCCGCACCTAATCCAAAGTTAGTATCATTAGCTATTTTAATGGCCTCTTTTTCATCCTTCACTTTGATTACCGAAGCTACCGGACCAAATAATTCTTCGTCGTAAGCGGGCATTCCCTCTGAGATATTTGTTAAAACAGTTGGTGGATAAAATGCACCATCGCGATCTGGAATTTCACCGCCCAAAACACATTCGGCTCCCGCTTCTACACTTTGTTGTACCTGCTCATGCAGATCGTCGCGCAGGCTTTTTCGTGCCATGGGACCTACGTCTGTGGATTCATCAAAAGGATCGCCAACCTGCTTGCTTTTCATTCCTTCTATCATCTGCTCAAGGAATAACTCGTAATTATCTTCCACCACAATAAAACGCTTGGCCGCAATACAACTTTGTCCGCTGTTAATAAGCCGAGAAGTTACACATGTTTCTGCCGCCCGTTCAATATCAGCACCGGCAAGAATCAGATAAGGATCACTTCCGCCCAGCTCTAACACCGATTTTTTAAGCTGAGAGCCGGCTTTTTTAGCCACAGCTTTTCCTGCGCGTGTACTGCCTGTTAAAGTGACAGCTGCAATCTGGGGATGTTCAATTAAGTCTTGAATTTGATCACTATTTGCAAGCACAGTACGAAAAACCGGCTTTGGTATGCCGGCCTCGTGCAGCACTTCTTCGATAGCAAGAGCGCAACCGGGCACATTTGAGGCATGCTTCAGAACGGCCGTGTTTCCTGCCATCAGAGCCGGGGCTGCAAAACGAAACAGCTGCCAGAAAGGAAAATTCCAAGGCATAATCGCGAGCACCGTCCCCAGCGGATTAAAAGCAACATAACTTTTTTGGGCATCCGTTTTAATAAATTGATTCTCAAGAAAGTCCTCGGCGTTATCTGCATAGTAACTGCATACCCAGGCACATTTTGCAACTTCGGATTCGCCCTGCGCCAGCGGTTTACCCATCTCTTTTGCCATTAGTTCCGCAAACTCCGACTTCCTTTTATTTAGGATCTCGGCAGCATTTCTCAGTAATTTTGCCCGATCGTCAAATGATCGCTTACGCCAGCTTTCCTGCTCTCCTGCTGCTTTTTGAACAATATCATCCAGCGTTGCCTCATCCATCTGTTCATATTTATCAAGAACTTCTCCCGTTGCGGGATTAATAGATTCCATAATTAGTCTCCTCTGTCAATAAAACTGTTGTGTGTTAAGATAACCTATATTAATAAAGCTGAATTCCTTATTGATCACCGGAAAAAAATTGCACACAATCATTGATAGCTTGTACTGTCTTGCGCAATAAATCATCCGAGATAATTAATGGCGGCGCCAAACGAACGAGGGTATCGGAATGCAGCGTCCATCCCAAAATAATGCCCTTTTTAAGACATCGCTCCACTACTTTTTTTGTAAGCTCCCAATCTGCAAGTTCCATTCCTAACATCGCGCCAGTTCCGCGTATTTCAACAATTTTTTCAGCGGTTAACTCTTCCCGAACTATTGCTTCAATTTTTTGAGCTTTGGTCCCAAAATCCCCCGAAATTAGCTCTTTAAGAGTTGCATGTGCAGCAGCACACGATACCGGATGACCGCCAAAAGTAGTGACATGATTCAACGGCGGATCATACATAAACGACTCAAATATTTCGGAAGACGAAACAAAAGCCCCCATCGGCATGCCGCCCGCCATCGCTTTGGCCAGACACAAGATATCCGGGACTACTTCGTATTGCTCAAAAGCAAAAAGCGATCCCGTTCGGAAAAATCCGGTCTGTATTTCATCAAAAATGAGCAGTGCCCCTACCTCATCGCATCGTTCTTTCACCGCTTGCAGCCATTTTTTTTCAGCGGGGATGATTCCTCCTTCGCCCTGGATCGGTTCCATAATGACGCCAGCAGTTTGATCATCGATCGTCTCCAACTTATCGTAACTGTTGAAGTCCAAAAAGTGAACATCGGGTAGTAGCGGAAGATAAGGATCCCGATAAACGTCCCGGCCGGTAACACTCAATGAACCATGGGTATCTCCGTGGTATCCGTGATTGAACGCCACGAATTTTTGTCGACCGGTATGTTTTTTTGCCAGCTTTAAAGCACCTTCATTAGCTTCGGTACCGCTACTCACAAAATAAACGCGGTCCAGCGAGACGGGCAACTGAGAGGTCAGCAACTCTGCATAAGCCGCCTGTGGCTCCTGGATAAATTCTCCATACACCATTACGTGTAGATGACGATCAACCTGCCGTTTTACAGCTTCAATGACTTTTGGATGCCGATGACCGAGGCTGCTTACCGCGATACCTGAGATAAAATCTACATACTGCTTATCGTCGGAGGTGAAAATATATGGACCTTCTGCCGATTCTATTTCCAGACCCATTGGAGCGTCGCTGGTCTGTGCTATATGCTGATAAAAAGAATCCTTAGAACTCACAATAATGTGTCTCTGTTAATTTGATGACTCCGATAATATCTTAAGAATAGATGTAAATTTTTAACTGGTCTTTGCCTACTCTAACAAAAAACTTGACAACTTCGATATACTGCTAATTTCGGCGTGTTTAAGGAGGATTCCGACAATTAAGAAAATCACAAAGGCCATGGAAGTGCCGTACTTTATGCCCATCACCCTAAAGTAATCGTCTTGTTGATCAGTCAATTCGCGAACTTTTGAGCGAGTATAAAATCCTATTACCACCCCTATCAGACCAAATAAAATAGCCAGCCAGATGTGCAAAAACAGTATTCCAGTTGTAACGAGGCCCAGACCAATAAAAAAGGAAATATCAAAAAACCGGTTTACAATTGATTGTCCATACTGAGCTGCAAATGTTTGGTCACCCCGGCGCAAATCTTCATCCTTTTGATAAATTTGAGAAACCGGATATAGGCTCAACAGCATAAAAGTCACTCCCACTGCAGCAATCCATGTAGGCATAGGCACCACGGTATTTCCGGCAGCCAGATATCCCAGTAAGACAGAATTAAAACCAGTACTGACGCCGATCGCTATCAGGCTCTTTATAGGGCGGCCTTTCCACCGGGCCAGTGGAGTTGAATACAACCAAAAAAACAGTATGCTTAGAGCGAATACGCTTACATATAAACTGCCTCCGGGGATGGCCAGCATTAGTCCCACCATTTGAAAAATCAAAGCCCCTAACCACATCCAAGGTTTCATTTTCGGGGGGTGACGAAGCCCGCCAATCGGCCCCTGATCTTTATCCCAATATGAATTGTAAGCCGTAGCTCCCCCAAACAGAAGTAAATGCACATTTAAGAATTGAGTGATGAACCACCGCGTATTTAAATCCGGACTTAAAAATCCTCCCAGCAAAAATCCGCCGGAAAGAATAAAAAGCTGATAATGCCATCGCAGGTGCAGTACAAAATGCCATATCTGAACCCCGGCACCATTCTGTGGATTTGATTTTCCCACCATCATGATTTTATGAACCTTCAACTTATAGCTTACCAATTTTAGGCTTATCAATCCACCAAAAGATTGGTATTTTAAGGCTTATGCTTTCATCACAAACAAAATCCATCCCTTACATAAAGGAACGACTCCAGCCGGCGGAGTGGAAACATCAAAAAAACAGCCACTGCCAAGAAATTAGCGAGCTTATCGACGATTACCTGGATCAGCGCTCTCAACAGCATAAAGATCCGGTGATGGATTTCCTTTTCGAATATTACGCTTTTCGACCCTCTCACCTGAAAAGCTGGTCACCTGGATTTGGGTGCCTGCTCCTTGAGGGTAAATCGGAAGACTGGCGCTTTGAGGAAATGGATTCAGCAGATGGGGATTGCTTTCTTAATACTGACCATTTTCCCGATGATCGCATTTCTTCGCTTCAATGGATTTTAGAGGTTTTAAAGCAGTCTGCCGAGCGTAAACCTTCGTTTGGCTGTTTTGGGATGCATGAATGGGCGATGGTTTATAAAGCAGACAATATTCGACATAACCATTTATCGCTGCGGATGGATAAACAGGAACTTTCTGAATTTGTGGAATCGCGTCCGCTGGTCTGCACACATTTTGATGCTTTCCGCTTTTTTACTGATGAAGCTAAGCCCCAGAATAAATTTGAACTCAATCGCGATCACTTTGCAGATATGGAACAACCGGGGTGTCTCCACACGAATATGGACTTGTACAAATGGGCGTTCAAGATGTATCCTTGGATTTCAAGTAACACCATCCGACGTGCTTTTGAATTAGCTGTAGAAACGCGCTATGTGGATATGAAAGCCAGTCCGTATGATTTGCGCGAGCGTGGGCTTGAACCCATTAAAATTGAGACAGATGAGGGACGACGGGTATATATGGAGAGGCAAAAAGCTATCTTTGAGAAATCACAGCCGATTCGCCGACAGCTGATAGAGGAGTATGAGCAATTGTTGAGTGCTGTATCTGCAGATAGCTAGAAAGTGA
>CAZYOD010000001.1:20133-30989 GCA_964648635.1 uncultured Balneolaceae bacterium
CCTCTCTTTCGATTGATTGCCTATCGTCAATTGCGTATTGTTGGGCAAGAAATTAAATCCAAATTCAGATCCGAATCGATCTTCCATGGCCGAATTAGACAATACCGATTATGAAGCTTATGAGCAGGATATCGAACTTTTGGTAGACACGCTTCGCCAATGCTTTAATGCTGAGAAAGCACGATATAGTGTTGTAGGGCACCAAAACACACTATACATCGAAATAGACGGACTGGAAGGACTGAGCGCGGAGGAAATATCTGAAGTAGCAGAGCCGGTCCTCGACGAGCTGGATATGGACTTTGAGGAAATATCACTGCTTCCTCTAAAGAAGTAATTGAATTTTAAAATTTGAAAAAGGATATCATTCCTTGCTGGAATCAGCTATTTTCACTTATCAGTTAAGATTCCGATATCAAATAAAAATTTAGATCTGTTATTATGGCTAGTGCAACAAAAAGCTACCAGTTGAAATGCGTAGCGAACGGGCATATTAATTCTGAAGAAGAAACTACAACCTACTGTACGCAGTGCGACAGCGTACTTCGCGTTTATTACGATGGGCCTTCGGATGACATTCAGTATCCGTTGGAAAATCTCGTGCCCGATCCTATGAAAACACACCCTTCAGCCCTTAAAAAACTGGATCGGCTTTCGGAAACCTATGGTGCAGATTTATATGCCAAGCTAGAATTTGAACATCCCACCGGCTGCTTTAAAGATCGGGGCAGCTATATCGAAGTACAAAAAGCGATGGAACTTAACGCCGATGCGATTTGCCTGGCTTCTACCGGCAATATGGCCGCATCGGTTGCTGCTTATGCCTGCTATTTTAAAATACCCTGTTTTGTATTTGTGCCCGAAAAAACGACGGATGCTAAAATCGCACAAGCAACGATTTTTAATGCAAATATTATTCGAATAAAGGGAGATTTCAGTAAGTGTGAAGCGCTCTGCCGCGAGTTTGCAAAATCGGGTAATTATTATCTGGCGGGGGATTATGTCTTTCGCGAAGAGGGACAAAAATCCTTCTCGTACGAGCTTCTAGAACAGGGCGGTGATGATTTTGATTATGTATTCGTCCCGGTCGGATGCGGGACAAACTTTGGGGCTATTTGGAAGGGGTTTTCTGAACTAAAAGAAGCAGGACGCATCTCGAAACTGCCGAAAATGGTTGCAATCCAGCCGGAGCAGAGTTCTCCCGTTGTCGAAGGTATTTTCAAGAAAGAGAAAATCATTAAAAAGCAGGTAAATACAATGGCGCAATCCGTGGCTGCCTCAGATCCCGTAGATTTTCACAAGGTTCTACTGGGAATTGAAGAGTCCGATGGATCGGCTTTTACCGTTACAGAAGATGAGATTCTACAGTCACTAAAGGAGATGGCAGTTGAAGAGGGACATTTTACAGAGCCTGCCTGTGCAATTCCTTTGGCTGCGTTAAAAAACAACCTGGATAAGTTTAAGGACAAAAAGTGTGTGTTTGTTCTTACCGGAGCCGGCCTTAAAGATACAGGTGTGGTAGCTAAGCATTCGCTTTCCTCTCCTGTATTATCACCGGATATAGATAAAGTTACCAATTATATCGATTCTGGATTTATTGAGATGCAAAAAGATTCCTGGGGCAAGTCCCGCGATACCTTTATGGCGAATCTCAAGATGGATGAGGATCACGAACAGCTTTACAACGAGTATGTTTCTAAGATCAACAAGAAGGGTAAGACGCTGAGTAATAACGAAATTGAAGTACTTCAGTCATTAATTTTTAATGAGGATCTCGATCTGGAATATCCCGCCGAAGTGCTCGACTACAAACTTACCATGCGCAAGCACGGACTGGTACAAGCGGCTGTTAAACTGGATCTCCAAGACAAAGAAATTATTTCCGAAGCTAAAGGCGTTGGACCTATAGATGCTATTTTATCCGCTATTAAAGGAGAAACGGATAGTATATTTCATCTCGAGGTAAAAAATCATGAGGTCGAAATTTTAAGCCCCGACACCGATTCGCTGGTAGTAGTTACGCTCACTTTAGCCAATAATGATCAGGAATGGGTTTCCAAAGGCGCTTCACCGGATACGCTGGAAGCGGTCATTCAAGCATTTACAAAAGGATTGGCTATCGCAATGAAATCAGCAGTAGCTTAGAGGTTAAATAACCCTTCACTTTGAAAGTGCCGGGGGCTTGATGCTGCTACAGTCGCAATACAATTATCGCAGGGCATCTTCTAATTCCAGAGAAGCATCGCTTTGTGCATCACGGTATTTTACGATCAGCGGACAAGAAACATTTAGCCCCTGCTCTTGAGCCCAACTGCCGCTCATCGGACGCGTCCCCGGAACTACCACGGCACGTTCAGGAATTGAGGCTCCTTTTTCGCGAACCTCTTCGTTTACACAATCATAAACCGGAATCGATTTTGACAAGGTCACACCGGGAGCGATAACAGCTCCCTTTTTCACAAGAATTCCCTCGACAATCACCGATCCGGCACCAATAAAACAGTCGTCCTCGATAACAACCGGAGAAAGACCGACCGGCTCAAGCACTCCGCCCAACTGTACCCCTGCCGATAAGTGAACATTCTTACCCACCTGCGCACACGAGCCTACCAGCGCATGACTATCAATCATTGATCCCTCATCAACATAACCGCCCACATTGACATACGCCGGAGGCATAATAATCACTCCCGGAGCAATATAAGCACCGCGTCGAACGGATGAACCACCCGGAACCAACCGCACATTTTCATCGGCAGAAAATCGTCGGGGCGGGAGATTGTGCTTATCCACAAAACCGTCATAAATACCGGAATACTCCGTATTCTTGCCATCACTGAATGAAGCCAAGATCGCTTCTTTCACTTCAATATTTGCTTCCCAGCCGTTCCCTTTAGGCTCGGCCGCACGAACCTCACCGCTTTCCAGTCGGTCTAAAATTTCTTTCCAATTATTGCTACTCATTACAATTTTTTTCTAATTAATAATTTTACTTTTAAAAATATTTAGCTGTTTTCACCATACCATCGCTGAATCCTGCTATCTGCATTTTTTAACGAGGTCATATCCTCCACTTCATCCTCGGTTAACGGTGGAAGCAAAGTGGCATTTTTTATCCAACCCTTCTCTTTCAGCAGAACTTTTGCCGGAACCGGATTAGGTGCCTCAAATAAAGCATCCGTACACTCCTGCCAGAGCGGAAGCAGTTCGGGACCGCGTCCCGCCAGCGCCCATTTTACATACTGATGGGTCTCTTTCGGCCACACGTTGGATGCCACTGAAACCAATCCGTCGCAGCCGGCCATCGCAAAGAATGGAACCAATCCGTCATCCCCGCTATAAAAAGCAACGTCAGGGGCCGTTTTGCGATAGGTTTGATAATCTTCAATACTGCCGCTGGCCTCTTTTACGGCCGCTAAATTCGGGTGATCAGCGAGCTCGCTAAGTACCTGCGGACTCATCTTTGTGCCGGTTCGCGAAGGCACATTATACAACATGCATGGTTTCTCCGCTGCATCTAACAATGCTTTAAACCAGTGCACTTGCCCCTTTGGCCCCGGTTTGGCATATAACGGAGTAACGAGCAAAAACGAATCCACATCAAATTTATGGCAAAACTCAATCCATTCGAGCTGGTTGTGAAGATTAAATCCGCCCACGCCAACCATGATTGGAATATCGATGGCTAAGTTGGTCACGGTCTTTACCACCTGCTTTTTGTCTTCAAGACTTAAAGCCAATCCTTCACCGGTGCTGCCCAGAATAAGCACCCCGTTCCCGGCATCATTTTGTCGCTCAATGAGTGACTCCAAATCATCAAGATGAAGTTCTCCGTTTTGCTTCATCGGTGTTACCAGCGCCGTATAAAGTTGTGTATCCGTCAGACTCATAGTTGTTTTTTCATTAAGTTATCAAAGATTGTTGAAAGATCGTGAAATCCAGGCTCAACCGCTTCATCCAAAAGCTGCTCGGCAGCCCAAATCGCTCCCTCAGCAAAAATCTTACGATCATGCGCTTCATGTTTTATCTGAATTGATTCGCTGCCCGTTTTTACTTCCAGCTGGTGAATTCCTTTGATATCGCCTTTGCGCTCGGAGGTGATTTCCGCATCTTTCCCGAGCCATTTTTCCCATGAAATAGCGGTACCGCTGGGCGCATCCTGCTTATGTTTGTGATGGATTTCATGGATAAGAAAGGTGGGGTTGTCCAGCACCGATGATCCTTGTCCCATTACTCTCAAACAACGTCTCACGATATTCATCCCCAAACTAAAATTGGACGCCCGAAGCCATTTGATATTCTTCTGCTTCAACTGATCATTAAGATCAGCCGGCCAATCATAACCGGTCGTCCCCCATGCAGCCGGAATTCCAGCCTGCAGCAACGGATCTAATAACTCATCAACAGCCGTACCCGGCACGAACAAAATAGCCGCATCAGCTTTTTTCAGGCTATCAGCTGTAGGTTTATTTGACGAATCAAAAGGGCCGACAATTTGGCCTTTTTCTAATAGTTCAATTACTTTTCCACCGGTTTTTCCAGTTCCTATAACAGCAAACTTCATATTTAGAACATTAAATGATCAATTGAAATAATTAAGTATAACCTTTTGCGCTCCTATTTTCATACGATTTGCGCATATCCCCCAAGATAACGTAGATTCAGGCTTAATCTCTCAAACAAAATCAGGCTATGTTTAACCTATTTGCAGCTCCCGTTTTTACCAATGATGCCGTTGTGCTTGGAATCCTGTTGCTGATTCTGGCAACCATTTTTATCACTTCCAGCAGCGACAATCCTAAATGGCAGAAGTTCTACACCTTCGTTCCATCGCTGCTGCTTTGTTATTTTATTCCCTCTATTTTTAACTCACTGGGATTGATATCCGGAGAGGAATCAAATCTTTACTTTGTGGCTTCTCGGTATTTACTGCCGGCAAGTTTGGTACTTCTGACTCTCAGCATAGACTTTAAAGGTATAATGGGATTGGGTCCCAAAGCCATCATTATGTTTTTGGCCGGAACTTTCGGCATCATGATTGGTGGTCCCCTGGCTCTGATTACCGTAAGCTACTTTGCACCCGAAATGACGGCAGGCGCCGGACCCGATGAGTTGTGGCGCGGACTTTCAACTGTTGCGGGGAGTTGGATCGGCGGCGGCGCAAACCAAACGGCTATGTTCGAGGTTTTTGATCCCAGCGCGGATCTGTTTTCGGCTATGGTTACCGTCGATATTATTGTAGCCAATATCTGGCTGGGCTTTCTGTTGTACGGAGCAGGGATATCCGAGCGCATTGACGCTTGGTTTAAAGCGGACGCCTCTCCCATCACGGAGCTGCGAAAAAAGATTGAGGATTACAAATCAAGTATTGCCAAAATTCCGACGCTGGCCGATATCACTACAATCGTAGCCGTGGCTTTTGTTGTTACCGCAATTGGTCATTTGGGAGCCGACGGTATCGCCCCATGGATTGCAGAAAATGCCCCTCAGCTGAGTAATCTCAGTCTCGATTCACGTTTCTTCTGGATCATCGTCATAGCTACAACCGGTGGGTTGGCACTTTCCTTTTCCCGAGCACGCAAACTTGAGGGAGCAGGCGCCTCCAAAATCGGAACCCTATTTCTTTACATTCTGGTCGCAACCATCGGAATGAAAATGAACGTGTTGGCAATTTTTGAAAACCCAGGATTTTTCCTGATCGGCCTGCTCTGGATTATTATTCATGTAATCATCCTTTTTGTAGTTGCAAAAATTATTAACGCCCCTTTCTTCTTTATTGCAGTTGGCAGCCAGGCCAATGTCGGTGGAGCAGCTTCCGCACCCATTGTGGCCTCTGCATTTCATCCGGCGCTGGCACCGGTCGGTGTTTTACTGGCTGTTCTGGGATACGCTCTGGGAACCTACGCGGCCTACGTCTGTGCCATTATGATGCAATTTGTCAGCTAACAGAAGTGGAAAGTAAGAAACGAGAACCTTCATTGTTCTCGTTTCTTACTCCATATTCTTTGCTGATTTAGGGAAGTAGAGTCCGTATATTTGGCACTCATTTTAACGTAATATGCTCTACATCCGCTCAATGCGTATTCTCAAATTTCTCGGTGTATTTTTCGGCACCCTGTTGCTTGTCTTTTTTATTGCTTTCGGCTTTAACCTAGATGCCCTCTATACGCTTTATGAAAATAGCGGCGATCTGCAGGAAGGATCAGAATGGGTTTCAAAAACCACCTCTTTAAAAGGACTTACCGAATATATCGGTGAGAATCCCAATCATGCAGCAGTCGTTTCGAGATCGGTTACCAATCCTGATACCGTCATTGCCTATGGTAAAAATAAACGGCACACCTTAGGCACACTTTCCAACTTTTTTGTGATTACCACCTATGCTCGTTTGGTTGAGAACGGAGATCTGGACCCCCAAGAGCTTGTTTCACTTGATGAAGTAGACCGATATCAGCTGCCCTATATTGACGCTTCTAACCATGAGGATGCTAAATCTGATCTTGATTCACAGGGTGCTATCACCGCAAAGAATCAGGTTTCGATTGAGGATCTCATGCAGGCTGCCATTATCTATAACGATTTGGCGGCTTCAGATTTTCTGCGTGACAAAGTGGGTGATAAAGCCATCAGCAAGACATTTGATATGCTGAATTTACAGTACACAGATGAGCCCCTGCCGTTTTCGGGATTGTATATCACCCTAAACCCGTCACTAGGTAAAAATCAAATTGAAACTCATTTTAAAGGGCTGAAAAAATTATCCCAAAAAGAATTTCGCGACCGAGTAAAATCAAATGCTGAGCGGTATCTTGAGGATGATCAATTTCATCAGCAGGTCAATTCGATTTTTAACGATAATAAGGGTTTGGGAATTGGCTTTACCCAACGACGCGACTTGTTAAGTCTTTTTCCAAAATCGACGGCAGCCGAACTTTCTCAACTTATGGTTCAGCTGGAAAGGGATCGTCTTATTTCACCTGATGTATCAAAGCGCATCAAAAATATCATGGATTGGCCTTATGATAAACAACGGCTGAACAGCGATTTCAAATATTATGGCGCCATCTACGACAATCGGCTTGGGTTGCTAAATGGCATGGATTACGGGGCTTCGGTTTATTCGGAAGAGCCTTTTGGACAGGCTTTATTTTTTGATTCGTTACAAGTTGCTTTTTGGTTTCACATGAGCAGCAGTTTGATGCACCAGGATTACCAGCAGCGCCTGATATGGGACCCTGCCCTGCGAACAGCAACACTTCAGGAAATCACAAAATAGTGTTACTTTACTGCCATCAATTTTCATTAAATAAATATTCATATGGCAAATTCAGGGAAAGTTCATGAGACTGTTCGCGGTGGGATAACCTTGGGAACTGCATTGGCCGTTACCATTTCATGGTCGATGAATAAATCAATTTTATGGGCCATTATTCACGGGGTCTTCAGCTGGTTTTATGTGATCTATTATGCGTTATTCTATTAATCGACTTTACCTATTTAAATGAATCGTTATAAATTTCTTTATCTATTTTGGCTTCTGCCGGCTGCATTTGTTTTTCTGATCTCTCATCAGGGAGCTGTATACCTTAGCCTAACGAATACCTATGAAAACGGCTCCAGCTATACGGCGGAAGTCGTCGAATTTGAGCTCAAACAAATCGCGGCCCAGACCAATGGGTATGTCGTACTGCGGTTTGAAACCAAAGAAGGCACGGAAGTCAATCGAAAACTGTCGCTGCCGGTTGAAATGGCCGGAGGACTTCAGGGTATTCGCGTAGTTCCGATTCGCTATCAGCCGGATGCCTTCCAGGAAATCGTGCTGATGCCAACTTACGATACTCATAAAAATCTGGTGTGGACGAACATGCTGATGGGTGGGGTCGCGCTGCTCATAACTCTTTTTATCGCTTTAGCTACCCATCGCTTTGTCCGCAAGAAAATTAATGAGAAAGAAGAACAAATTGTGATTGAAAGAGTGGATTAATCTCTATGGCAAAAGCTGATCAGGAAAAAGGAACTCTTTATCTCATCCCCAACACGCTCGGCAAAACGCCTGAAAATAATACCATTCCCGAGCATGTACTGAATATCATCCGGCGGCTGGATGTATTTATTGTAGAAAATGTACAAACGGCCGTGCGATATCTTCAGTGGGTCGGGGATACAATTCCGGAATATGAAATTGAGTTTTTGCTTTTGAACAAAAAAACTCCCGTTCATGAAATGACATCATTCCTGAATCCTTTAAAAAAAGGAAAGCATGCAGGATTACTTTCAGAGGCTGGATGTCCGGCCGTGGCTGATCCGGGATCAGAGTTCATAAAAATGGCACATAGCCAATCTATAAAAATTGTGCCGCTGGTAGGTCCTTCCTCTATTTTACTGGCGCTGATGGCATCCGGTTTTAACGGACAACAGTTTAGTTTCCACGGTTACCTTCCGATTGATAAAAATAAGCGCCACGGAGCTATCCAAAAGCTGGAGCAGGAATCAAAATCCGGCGGCGGAACTCAAATCTTTATGGAAGCTCCGCACCGAAATGATGCTGTTTTAAAAGATGTCGTCAAATATTGTGCCCCCTCTACAAGCTTTTGTACTGCAACAAATTTGACGCTGCCTAACGAACAAGTTATCTCAAAAAAAATATCGGAATGGCGAAAAGATTCTGCACCCTCTATCCATAAAGAACCGACCATTTTTTTACTGTCCGCTTAATAGCATTTCATAAATAAAAAAAGCCTGCTCGTTTAAGGAACAGGCTTTTAAAAATTGGAAGTTATTAGACTGATTTATGCTCCGGCATTTTCCAGCATATGGACAATATTGTCATAATGATGAGAACTGGCCTGATCTTTTGCCGACCAACCGCGATCATCCACCACGCCTACCTCACTGTGATGTTGAATAAGCAACTGTACAATCTTATCGTGACCATTGTTCGATGCCCAGTATAGCGCACTGGTTCCGCGATTGTCTCTTGTATTTACATTAGCTCCTTTTTCAAGCAAAAGCTGAACGATATCGATATGGCCGTGTTTGGCAGCCTTCATTAGTGCAGTTCGATTATGTTTATCGCTCGTATTAACATCAGCTCCGTTCTCTAAATGTTTTTTTACTGCCTCCAGATCTCCGTTTTCTGCTGCTTCAAGAAATGCGTTTTCTTCCATATTCAAACCTCCTAAATTAGATTAAAGGTGGGTCTACAAATGCAGTGTAATTGATTGAACACTTAGAGTCAACTTGAAAGGATTACACACGCATATTTTCTTTTGTAAAATAAAAAAGGCACCAATAAGGTGCCCCTCTTCAGTTCTTAACATTTAAACCTAATCAGCTAAACCAAGTACATCCAACCCCTGATTAAACGTAACATCAACAGGTATGGATTGCTCCGACAAACGGTCGAGTGACTGCTGAAGCTGATCGCCAATCTTTCCATACTTCTCAACAAATTCAGCAACCCCTTCATAATCGCCGTCCCCCTGCAGGGTTAAAATTTCATTGGAAAGCGAATCGGTAGCTGCAACCATTTGGTCAAAGTTCGCACGGTAGGTCTGCGAATCTTCATCAAAAGTGAAGGCATCCATTTCTTTAAAATAATTGAAACGAATCAGGTTTGCCTGACCATGAGCACTGGATGACCCAAAACGAATAGAACGGAAAATGCTGGCCAAAAAGGTAACGTAATTATCTTCTATTGAGCCTTCGGTGACCAGCTCATCATTTCGCAACTTCGATACCATATAAAGCCCTAGCACATCTGCCTTTCCTTCTTCAAGAGCGGATGCATGCTCTTTCAGCGCTTCGCGAACGGTACCTTTACCGTTAACAGTATTTTTGATCCCAAGTCCGTGCGCCACTTCGTGAAACATAGTGTTGCTAAAAAAAGCATCAAACGTCAGATGACGGCGCTGATCTTCGGCAATGAGCACCTCCGATATGGGCACTAAAATTTTGTCATATTTTGCTCGCATCGCATTTTTTAGCTGTAGCCGTCGGGTACCCTTCTTAAGCTGCACTTCCTCATCATTGGGCAAGTTGATGGCGATGGTTTTAGAACCTGCATTTGCATCGCCCGCATAATAAACCGCATCATAAGCATTGAGATCGGAGTCCCGTCCGGGTGTCTCTTGCTTATAGTCTTCGGGTACGGGCAATCCGTCCTGGAGCCTCGGCAGCACTTCGGCATATTTTGAAAGCCGATTACTCCACTCTTTGTCTTTAATGAGTATAAAAGTTTCGTGCGCCGCTTTGTAACCAAAGAGCTGATCTTCATACGTTTCAATCGGACCAATAACTACTTCAATTGTATTATCCTTCATGTCCAGCCAAGCCATATCACTGGCTTGATAATCGTCGGTAAGCAGTGCTTCCGCCCGAAGATTCAAATACTTTTTCAGCCCTTCATCTTCGGCTAGTTCAGCCGCTTCCTTTAGTTTTTCCGCAGCTGTTTCGTGCTGACCGGCAAACGCTTCACGGTATGGAAGTGTGGTTAAGTCACCGTTCTCATCCCGGCGGACCAGCGTATATAAATCGTCCTTGGTTTCGGAGTCCCAGTTCTCGAACTCCTCCTTTGTCATATCAGGGGGATAAAAATTTGCTCCTTCCGGTTTTGGATCAACACCTTCAATAAAAGGTTCATTGTCATTCAAACGATCCCATGGGCCATAGTTAATTTTTGCAAATTGCTTTTCCTTTTCTGTCAGACCTTTCAGCAGCTGCTCCTTCTCACCATAAGCCTCCATCCAGAAAACCTCCTCCATAGCCATAGCAGCATCGATAAGAAGCGGAATCATCTTTCTTTGATTTTCAGTCAATGATGAAACATCAGAAGTAAGTGTAAATTCAGTATACTG
>CAZYOD010000002.1:0-10831 GCA_964648635.1 uncultured Balneolaceae bacterium
AAAACGATGGATTCTCATCCTGTCTCAAGCGGTCACGTTCGATTTTTTGCTGATACATCCGCTCCACGTCTTTAAGCGTGTCGGTATCTTCGGCAGAAAGATCCCAGCGAATTGCTTTAAATCGCGGTAGCCGTAGTGTATAGTTTGCTTTGGTACGTTTGTTTACCTGGATGTCATCGAATTCCAGCTCAATAACAATTTCAGGGATTAGTCCCAGTGTAGGGCCGTATCGCTCGACCGTCAGATCTTTGATGCGTTTGTTTAGTCGCTTCATCTCCTCATCTGTATAACCTCCGTAGGCTTTGCCAATCGGGATGAATTCTTCTTCATACCGCTCATCATCTTTTACACTGATGCCCAAGGTAAAATCGGAATAATAGCCGCCGCGTTTTCCGCTGCCGGCATGGGCGTACATCAACACGGCATCAAGTGTACCGCCGGGCTTTTTTACTTTAAGCCACGACTTGCGACGTTGTCCGTACTCGTAGCTGCTGTCTAGTTTTTTTAGCATGAGTCCTTCATTACCATGGGCCAGAGCCCGATCAAAAAGGTCATCCAAGTGATCACGATCGGTGACTTCAAACTGGTTTGTTACAGGTATTCGGTGATCTTCAGATAAGGAAGTTAGAAGCTGCCTTCTTTCTGGAAGCGGGAGTTCAAAAACGGGCCGATTGAGATAATAGAGAAGGTCAAAGGAGACAAAAATCGCAGGGTATTCTTCGATAATTTTTTTACCGGGATTTTTGCGCCCCATACGTTTTTGCAACAGCTGGAAGGGTAGAATAGTATTGTCCTTAAATACACAGATTTCTCCATCCAGTACGAGGTCCGGCAGATCACGCTTTAGAAAAAACTGTATAATTTCGGGGAACGAATGGGTAATGTCGTTGAGATCACGGGAATACAATTCAACTTTCTGTCCGCTGATATGTGCCTGAGCCCGCATTCCGTCAAATTTTTCTTCGGCAATATAGCCATCCAGGCTATCAATTGAGCGGCTTTCGATCGGAGAAGCCAACATAAATGAGAGCGGGTGAAAAAGTTTAAAGGACGCTTCCTCCAGCTTATCGTTTTTACATAAAACGGCCGTGCGTCCTACGCTGCCGGTGATCATGTGAGCATAGCGGACATCATCTACATTTTTGTCGAAGGCTTCGGCCAGCGCTGAGACTACACTTTTAGTTTCGAAACCGATACGCAGCGAGCCGCGAGTCATAATGCGAATAAAAAACTTGATCTCCACCGGTGTCATTTTTGTATATGCAGTTCTGAGGATTTGCTGCTTGTCGGCACGCGAGGAAGCACGGTACAGATCGTGATACATCTGCTCGATTTCGTTAAGCGATAGGTTTTTCGGAGTTCGTTTTTGGCGGGCCGCTTCGATGTTGTTCATCAGCTTTTCGATTGCTTCGGAACTGCTGCCAAGCGCCGTTCTGCAGGGTTTAAATACTTTGTCGTAGTTAATTTCACAAAACTCAGCTGCGCAGGTGGAGTAGGTGTAGCTTCCTACCGAAGCTCGTTTGCCGGAAACGGATGAAAAAGCTCCCTCGGATAAAAATTGAGTTGCAAGACTCAGGGCATCGTCCTCTTCAAAGGAGCGCAGATATTCAGCACATAGTGAAATCTTGGCGTTTGTACTGCGCGTCTCGCTAATTTGCTGCACGGTCTCTGCCAGCTTTCGAAAAGAGTTGTCAACCATAACTATGTCTTTTTAATAGAATACCACAGATGTAACGAATCCTTACAGATATAGATCCGTGCTGTCTGATCTGCATAAACGGTGTTTCATGGTCAATCATCTTCTTCGGATACAACATCTAAAAACACGGAATCAATCTTCCGTTGATCCAGGTAGTGACGCACAACATTCGCATTGGGCGTATGGGTGATATGTACCTTCTTGGGATTCAGTTGTTCACAAAGTCGAATGAGTTCAAAAAAATCGAGGTGATCCGACAGCGGAATAAGCTTGTGAACGGTCAGTTGTGATCGTGCTGCTTCACGGGCCGCCCATCCCGAGCAATACGCAATCCGTTTTTTATGAATATTGGAGGCAAAGCCGTTGTTGAGGGCAGAAGTTGTAGTAATCAATATATTGCCTTCGCACGTTTTGCGATCATAAGACGCATAATTTCCCAAATTGATTCCGGCCTCTTCATAAACATCACAAAGTTTATATCCGCTGCCGTGAATTTGCACGGGGTGGCCGAGCGGAGCCAAGAGGTGCATTACTTCTTGGGCTTTCCCCAAATTGTAAGCCAAAAAGACTGGCGTATATCCATTTTCTAAAGAATCCGAAGCAAACTGCCGTATTTCTTTAGCAAGCTTTTTGTGGGAATCCCACTTGTAAATTGGCAGTCCGAAGGTCGCCTCCGTAATAAAATGATCAGCTTGGTCGGGGATTGAAAATCCTTCGGAAGCGGGGGACGGCGGTGTGCGATAATCACCAGTATACAGAACCGATCCCTCATCACTTTCAACAAAAACCATAGCCGAACCCAGAATGTGTCCTGCCGGATAAAGCGTAACGCGCGCGTTTCCTGTTTCAATAGGTTCGCCAAAATCCAGAATTTTAGCTTCCCCGCTAAAACCACGTCGCCGCATTAACTTATAGGTATTTTCAGTGCAATAGACGCTGCTGTTGCTGCTGTTCGGCATGTGGTCGGAATGGGCATGCGAGATAAAAGTGTGCTGCATGTTAATTCCGTTACAATCAAAACAGATATTCAAATCCGGGAGCAGGATCCCGTGATATCCGGCTTTGGTGATATTCATTAAACAGGAGTTCGGTTTATTACCAGGTACGCCAGCAGAAATATCGCAAAACCGACTGCCACCATAATGGCACCGCTTCTGCGAATGACATCAGGGAGTGAGTCTGAGTTGGCTTTGATCAGCGCACGATTCTTTTTCCATCGCACAAGCTGTATTCCGGCGATATATACCAGTAATAAACTCCAAACGGTAAATAAGAGTTCAATCCATGAGAAAGGTGTAAAAGCCAGTACAAGTCCGGGTAAAGTAAAGAAAAGCAGATACTTCAGAATTCGGATGAAAAGGGAAGGAGGCTTTTCTTGGTTGGTAGATTCCAGCAGAAAATCTGTAGTACGATCATTTTTCAGGATGAGGTAGATGCCTATACCGATCAGGCAGAAACCTAAAACGAGATAGTAAATCGTAAACCATTTGACCGAAAACGTTTCTAAATTCATGCTCATTTATCTATTCAGCAGGCAGATCTTCTTCTTTTATCGGCGCCTCTTTTTTAGGATTTAAAACAGAAGCCACCACAGATATTGTCAGCGTCAGCGCGATAAAAGCAAGGGCGTAGGGCGTGGGGATATGATAGAATTCAGCCAGCAGCATTTTAACACCTACAAATATCAGAATCAAAGACAGTCCATAATGCAGGTAATGAAACATGCTCATGATACCCGATACCGCAAAATAAAGTGCACGTAATCCCAGTATGGCAAATGCATTTGAGCTGTAGATAATAAACTCATCGCGAGTAATGGCCAGGATGGCTGGAATGGAATCAAGGGCAAAAACTAAGTCGGTGGTTTCAATCACGATCAAAACAATAAAAAGAGGAGTGGCAATCAGCTTGCCCATCCGGCGGATAAAGAATTTAGATCCGTGATAGTTTTTGGTAGTAGGGAAGAACCGCCGCACCAACTTTAACACCGGATTTCGTTCGGGATGAACTTCCTTATCCTTTTCCATTGCCAGCTTAATCCCTGTAAAGACAAGGAAGGCGCCAAAAACATAAATAATCCAGTGGAAACGCTCCAGCAGAGCTACTCCGGTAAAGATGAATACCAGCCGCATCACGAGGGCTCCAAAAATCCCCCAAAAAAGGACCTTATGCTGATATTCTGCCGGCACTTTAAAGTACGAGAATACCAGCAGGAAGACGAAAATATTATCGACGCTCAGGGATTTCTCGATCAGGTAGCCGGTGTAGTAATCCAGGGCAGTACTGGATCCCATATAGTAATACACGCCCACGCCAAATATCAGGGCCATAACTATCCAAACGCCGGTCCAGTAAAGAGCTTCCTTGATGCTGACCTCTTCATCCTCTTTGTGCAAGACAACGAGATCAACGATGAGCATCGCCAAGATGAATACATTAAAAACTGCCCAGAGTAAAAATGAATGATCCAATATGATAGGTCCGTTTGGAGGATTTTAAATAAGCCTCAAAAGTATGGAACGTTTGGCAAAAGTTCTAAGTCCCAGACAGGATTATTCCACCAACACGCCTTCTTCAATCTGTTTGAGTTCTTCCGGAATGACGCCCATCACTTCTTCTTTAAAAGCTTCAATTACGTTTTTCTTTAAATATTCTCGGCCATAGACAATGCGCACTTTTCGTCGGGGCGCGGGATCTTCGAATCGGCGCAGGTGGGCTTTTGCACACTGCTGATCTATCTGATTTTTTGCCAGGTACGGCAGCAATGTCATACCAAAATTTTGCTCGACCAGCTGTTTAAGCGTCTCCAGATTTCCGCTCTCAAACTCAATATTTCGTTCTTCAATATTATTTTGGCGGAATTTTTTGCATAGTTTAATAGTCTGATCTCGGAAGCAATGGCCCTCATTGAGCAACCATAAATTTGCTCCTTCCAAATCAGCGATTGTAATCACTTCTTTTTTTGCGAGAGGGTGGGTTTCTGAGACATATCCCATAAATGGCTCGTAATAGAGATCTTCTTCAAAAATGTTTCCTCGATCGACAGGCGTAGCAATGATACCGATGTCCAGATGATCCTGGTTTATCAAATCCAGAATTTCTTCGGTAACAACTTCTTCAAAAACCAGCTGTACCTTAGGATATTTTTCCCGGAAATTACGCAGAAACAGCGGCAGCAGATACGGCGCTACTGTGGGAATGATGCCAATCCGGAATGTACCGCGCAGTTCGTCATCCCGCAGCGAAGCAATATCTTCGATATGTTTTTCCAGCTTCAGCATTTTTTTTGCTTCGGCAATAATTTTTTCTCCTATCTCGGTCGGAACAACGGGCGATTTAGAACGGTCAAAAATGGTGATTCCCAGCTCATCTTCAAGTTTGTGGATCTGCATACTGAGTGTGGGCTGAGTGACGTAGGATTTCTCGGCGGCAGTAGCAAAATGGCGGTAGCGATCAACAGCCACTACATATGAAAGTTGGGTAAGTGTCATAAATTCTGTTCTGAAAAATTAGCAGTAGTTATCGGAATTATACAAACTTTAGGACTATAAATCGTGATAGTTCGAGATTTCCTCACAGATTAGTACATTAGGCCCCTGATATAGCAATTAATTTATTGAGAGTTAACGAGTTAATAAAAGAAGTTAAAATTTATGCAACAGGCTCATTTATTTATCGAAGGACGTGTACAAGGCGTGGGATTTCGTCATTTCATCCAAGTTAATGCTGAAGAGATTGGAGTTTTCGGATGGGTAAAAAATTTGCCCGATGGAAGAGTCGAAGCAGTTTTTGCCGGTCCTATGGATCATATTCGTGAGATGGTAAATCGATGCGAAGAAGGTCCGGGTGCAAGCCGTGTGGATGATATTGATGTAACCGTGGAAGAAACCAATGAGGAGTACGATGATTTTGAGGTACGCTATCATTGATGCGCCTGTTTATAGCAATACCGTTATCACAGCAGGTTAAGAAGCGATTGCTTGATTGCCAAACCATCGATGGGATTAAATGGCAGCGTCCGGATCAAATTCATCTTACGCTAAAGTTTTTAGGGGATACTGATGAAAATTTGATTGGAGATTTAAAAGAAGGGCTGGGAAAAATTGATTTGCCGGAATTTTCACTGGCGATTAATGGTTTTGGATATTTCCCGAAAGGCAAACAGCCAAGAATTCTTTGGGCCGGGATAAGCAGTAATTCCATGCTGGAAAAACTACATCAAGAGGTGGAAGAGATTTGTATTAAGCTCGGGTTTGAATCGGAGCAGCGTAAATTTAAGCCGCATATCACTGTCGGCAGGATAAAAAAAGCCACAAAACGCGCTGTCGTTAAGTTTGTCAATCAGCATAATAAATTTCATATCTCTGATGTATCGATAAAAGAATTCGTTCTTTACGAAAGTAAGCTAAATCCCAAAGGGGCCCGGCATTTACGGCTTGAAACTTTTCAGCTGGGAAATACTTAATCAGCTTAGGAGCTCGTTTTAAATGAGCTATTTATTTTATAGCCGATAGTTTATTTTAATCTATAACTCAAACCAATATAATAGTGCGGATTGTGCAGTCGATAGTCGGTGTTGTAGCCAGCATTGCAGTGGGGTATCTTCTTGTGATGACGGTGATTCTTATTTTGCAATCAAAGCTTTTCTATTATCCTAAAAATGATATTTGGGCTACACCGGAGGATATGGGGTTGACGTACGAAAATGTGATGTTTTCCACTGAAGATGACATTGCTCTTAATGGCTGGTTTGTTCCGAGTGAGCAGGCAAAATTGACTGTTCTGTTTTTTCACGGGAATGCTGGCAACATTTCAGATCGTCTGCAAACTTTACAGCTGTTAAATGAGCTGGGGCTGAATGTTTTTATTTTTGATTACCGGGGCTACGGGCAAAGTGAGGGAAGGCCATCCGAACAGGGTACCTATGAAGATGGATTGGCCGCCTGGAACTATCTTACTGCTGAGCGGGGTATTGCAGATTCCAGCATTGTAA
The DNA here is from genome assembly GCA_964648635.1 of uncultured Balneolaceae bacterium. Classification (GTDB taxonomy): domain Bacteria; phylum Bacteroidota; class Rhodothermia; order Balneolales; family Balneolaceae; genus Fodinibius. The sequence goes on from CAZYOD010000002.1 coordinate 6,693, forward strand.
TTATGGGACGATCACTGGGAGGTTCCATTGCTTCGTGGGTGTCGGCACGTCAAAGGCCGGCCGCTGCAGTGATAGAGTCTACTTTTACCTCGGCTGCTGATATTGGATCTGATTTGTATCCTTGGTTGCCGGTGCGATGGATGATCAAGTATGAGTATAATACCATCGAGAATTTGAAGCAGATACAAGCTCCCTTATTTATGGCGCATAGCAGGACCGATCAAATTATCCCTTTTCATCATGGACAAAAGTTGTTTGAAGTTGCGAACGAGCCCAAAATGTTTGTTGAACTCGTAGGATTACACGGCTCGGCGTACTTGGAAACGGGCCCGAGATACCGGGAAGAACTACAACAATTTTTAGTGCAAAACACCCTATATCAACAGCAAGTGGGTAGCAGATAAGATGGATATCATCAGTAAAGAGATTTCAATAAGTGCAGACGGATTTTCAGATATTAAAAACATAACCGAGCAAATCGAAAATTTTGCTCGGGATAGCAATTTAAAGGAAGGCCTTATCCACATTTTTCCCATTGGTTCAACGGCTTCTATTTCTACTATCGAATTTGAGCCTGCTCTGGTTCAGGATATGAAAGACAAGCTCGAAGAATTTGCGCCCCACGACCAGAAAACGCGTCATGGTGAAACATGGGGCGATGATAACGGCTTTTCGCATATGCGGGCAACGATGATGGGTCCGGGCATAACCGTTCCGCTGCATGATGGAGAACCCGTGTTGGGCACGTGGCAGCAGGTGATTGTTATTAATCATGATAATAAAGTCCGGCAGCGCCGCATTTTTCTACAGGCGATAGGGAAGTAAGCTAATTGTTGTAATCACGAACTACACGGGCCAACACATCCGGTTTATTGGTAAAGATACCGGTTACGCCCGCAGTGATGAGCTTACGCATTTTCGCTTCGTTGTCAACAGTGTAAATGAAGTTGGGGATGTTGTGCTTGTGAAGGTCACGGATCCATTTTTTCGTTAGCTGAAGATAATTACAGTTGAATGCATCCGCTTGATATTCCCGGGTAATTTGGTGCGGCAGTTTTTTCTTAGGCTCCCTGTTATTATAAACTAAGGCAGCTGGTATTTTAGGATCTATTTTTTTGAAGTGGGTCACAACCCGATAGTCAAAGCTGGAAAATAACACGTGGTTTATCATCCTATACTTCTTTACCAGCTCCAGGCACTTTTTCTCGACTTCAATTTTATCGGATACCGCTTCGGATTTGATTTCGATATTAAGGGCAATTTTTCCTGAGGCAAACGCGAGTACTTCTTCGAGCGTAGGAATCCGCTGATCCGAAAAGCGGGGATCGAACCAAGAGCCGGCATTCAGTTTCTTTAGTTCCGCCAGCGTATGCTTGCTGAGCAGCCCCTTGCCATTTGTATGCCTGTTAAGTTGCGCATCATGAAAGATTACCGGAATGCCGTCACGGCTCAGCATCACATCTAACTCGATCATTTCTGCACCCAGTTCCAAAGCTCCGTGAAAAGCCGCCATAGTATTTTCCGGATAGTAAGCACTGGCTCCGCGATGTGCGATAATGATAAAACCATCGCCGTCATCATTATAAAGAGATGGCAAGTGATATTGTTGGAACATAGATCCGCCGAATGTTAACCGTTAATAGAAGAACTATCCCCAAGATAGGGCAGATCGGCTTAACTCTCATGTGTTTCTTTCCATTGCAGGTAACCCACTAACTCCTCAATCTGCTTTTTCTGATAGAAGATAAGCCCAACATTAATTACAAAAACTGCGAAAATAATGAAGAAAAAAGTTTGACTGAGATCGGTGATTTGAAAGTAGAAGGAGTATCCGAAAAAAAGGATAGCAGCAATATTAATGGCAAACTGGATCCACTTATTTCGTTTTTTCTTGTGGAGCGCATCAATTTGCCCCTTTACGGGAAGCGATAGCTCGTCCTTTTTGAGGTGAATTTTCAGATATGATTGTAGCTGTGCTTGCTTTTCTGAGTTATTAAAGTCGGTCATATTAATTTCTGGATTCCAGCACCCGCCTCATGGCGTTGCGCAACAATGAATTATGGTCTCGTAACTTCGCGATGGAAATATACAGAAGATACAAACCAATCATAGTTGTTACACTGGCTGTCATTATAAGTGCTGTTGACAGCCAAATGGGTTGTAAGAATCCCAGCATACACACCGTTATCACCGCCAATCCCAAAAAAATTTGAAAAGCTGCCGCAATGAGCTGAAAAACGTGCAGCGAATGGGTTTGGTCAATAATGAAGTGGGCTGCACGTGAATTGTGCATTGAATCCCTTATATTAGATGACTCAGAAGGCGTGAACCACTCGTTATTTTTATTGTGTTTGTCCATGTCCCTTCAGATTTCTTAAGCCGTATTTATAATTTAAGCGAAATTTTAATGATTTCAATTAATAGATTTTAATGTCAAACAGTGATTCAAATATTTACATCTATGGTCGACATCCTATTGAAGAGGCATTGACCGAGGAAGCCGAGCGAATTGAAAAGATTTTTGTGCGCGATAACCTGCGCGATTCACAACTTTCCAATATTTTTGAACTGGCTTCACAATATCGTATACCAATCTCGCATGTACCCGGTTCCAAACTTCATGAGCTTGTGGGTAAAGTAAATGATCAGGGAGTGGTGGCGTTGATGAGCAAAATTTCGTACGAGGACTTTGGTGTCTGGATCGATTCCGTGGATACCTCCTCCTACCCGGCAGTATTGTTACTGGATGAGATCGAAGACCCGGGGAATCTGGGTGCAATTTTGCGTACAGCTGCTGCCGCCGGCATTTCGGCTGTACTGGTTCCCAAGCACCGTCAGGCTCCGATCAATGCTACTGTTTACAAAACGTCGGCCGGCACGGCGGGACGTATCCCTATTGTTCGAGCGGGAAATCTCAACCAGGCTATCTTAAAACTTAAAGATGAGGGATTCTGGATTGGCGGACTTGATATGGAAGGTGATCAGGAGCTTTGGGATCTGGAAGTAGATCGACCATTAGCTTTTGTGATCGGCAATGAGGGTAGCGGCATTAGCCAAAAAACATTGGAACATTGCGACTACCGGTTTCGCATCCCGATGGAAAACAAAGTGGAGTCACTTAACGCCTCGGTAAGTGCGGCGCTTCTCTGCTACGAGTGGAATCGCAAGAAGGGCAATTAGTCGTATAATAAATATTCGGCGCGTCGTCCGGAAAACTCTTTCGCTGTTTGCTCCCATTTTTTTGCATAATTTTGGGATTCTAGATCTTCTGCAAAAGAAGCTTTGTCAATGCCGCTCAGCTTTTCGATATAATCATTTAGGGATGCTTCCGGTGTTGCATCCATCATAACGGCAAACAGTGCCGTGCCGACTTCAATCGGATTAAATGCGTCGGGGTCAGTAACCCGGATTTGAATTCCGTGGCATCGCTCACCTTCAAAATCGGGATTAAGAGCTTTGCCGGGAATCGACTCCGGAATAAAAGAAATTTGCTCAATATTAACGCCCGAAAATTGTCGGCGCAGCTTGGCAATATCTGAGGTAGTCAACTTGGTAGATGGGGCACCGACGTTCAAAAAGGGATCCGGCGTACCGCGGCCTTCCGAAATATTTGCGCCTTCAAAGAGTACGGTACCAAGATAGACATATGCATGATTGAAAGTCGGCAGGTTAGGGGATGGGGGAATCCATTCTAAGCCGGTATCGGGCCACTTCATAGATCGTTCCCAACCTTCCATAGGGATGACCTGAACATCAGCTTTTTTGGCATTATCGATCCATTGTTCGCCGACCATCATCTTAGCAAGTTCGCCGAGTGTCATCCCGTGTGCCATGGGAATGGGATAAGCTCCAACAAACGACTTATGTTGTTCCTGAAGCATCCATCCCGAGATGAAATTTCCGCCCGCCGGATTGGGTCGATCCAGAATCCAGACAGGGATATTTTCTGCTGCAGCTGCCTCGATAATATTGCCCATCGTGGCGTTATAGGTATAAAAGCGCCCACCTACATCTTGCATATCAAAGATTAGCAGGTCCACATGATCTAACATTTCGGGAGTGGGCGTTCGGGTATCTCCGTATAGCGAAAATACCGGAAGTCCCGTTGCCTGATCGGTCCCGTCTTTGATGGTTTCACC
>CAZYOD010000002.1:10931-17580 GCA_964648635.1 uncultured Balneolaceae bacterium
GTTAAGCGGATATATATTTACGCTTTGTTGGCGACGACTTCGGCTTCCGTGAAGAAGTAAGCGGCCTCTTTCTTTCCGTTTTCTACAGAATCAGAGCCGTGGATTATATTTTCACCTACGCTGTCGGCAAAGTCGGCGCGAATAGTCCCTTCTTCAGCTTCTGCAGGATCTGTAGCTCCGATAAACTCCCGAAAATCTTCGATTGCGTTTTCTTTTTCCAGAATCATGGGTACGCAAGGACCGCTGCTCATAAATTCGCAGAGCTCATCATAAAAGGGGCGCTCCTTATGGACGGCATAAAATCCGCCGGCAGTGTCTTTGGTCAAGCGGGTCATTTTCATTGCAACAATTTCAAAACCTGCTTCTTGGATACGGCGGGTTACTTCCCCGATAAGTTTTTTACGTACGCAATCCGGTTTCAAAATGGTGAGAGTTCGTTCTACAGCCATACTAATTTCCTAAAATTTGTAACAATTAACGGTTTCAGTTCTCATGAAATAAAAGGATGTAAATATAAAGCTTACATTTCTTTTTCACGAAGAGAATCAGGAAATATCTTTTTGATTCCTAACAGGGACTAAATGTTTAATCAACAGCCAGTACAATTTTCATGGGATTGGCAGCTCCAATCTAAGCCTCAGGAGATTTGGCCTTTCATTACCGATACTAATCGGCTGTTTAAAGATGTAAACCAACCCAGTGTACAGCAAGCGCAACTTAGCCAATCTGTTGACCCTGAGTTTATTCAGCTTTCCTACAATGGAATCAACCGTTACGAGGTGTGGGAAGAAGAGCCGTACGAGTGGGAGTATCCCTATCGGTTCGGGGTTAAACGACACTATCAATCGGGTCCATATAAAGATTTAAGAATTCAGGTTGATCTGTATCCAAATGAGAAAGGGTCACGACTGCAGATCAGGTTTTGGTTGGATCCACGCTCGAGCATATTATCTTTTTTAGCGACATTAAAACTTAAGACGCTGTTGAAAGGTCGGATTAGGAAAAACATACGTAATTATGATAAGCAGGCTTCTCGAGGATTCAAGCTATATCGGAATGCGAGAACAAAACGCTTAGTCCGCGGCGGTAAAAAACGACTCAAGGAGATTAGGGAGAGGCTAAGTGGTCGACAAATTGATGTGGAAATCGCTGAAAAGGTAATCGACTTTATTTATCGCGCTGATGATCTTGAACTCCGCCGAATTCGTCCGTACGAATTAGCAGAGCAATGGAATTATCCCCGCAGACAAGTGCTCGAAGTGTTCGTACATGCAGCAAAAGCCGGCCTGTTGAATTTCAATTGGGATTTGCATTGCCCCGGTTGTCGAGATATTCAGGGATCAGTGAAAACGCTAAACCAGGTACACGAGCGGATTTATTGTGAAGAGTGTGAGGAGGAGCTCAATGTGAATTTCAATAAAACTATTCAGCTGAGTTTTGCTCCACATCCGCTCATCCGAAAAATAACCGATAAAGAATATTGTTTGCGAGGTCCGCAGTCGAAATCTCATGTATTTGTACAGCAATATTTAAAACCGGGCGAAAAGAAGTATGTGAAGACACACCTACCGGCGGGCACTTATATTTTGCGCAGCAGTCAATCCACTGGAACCGCGACGGTTAGGGTTAATGAACATGGAAGCGATACGATTCATGTTGACCTTCGTTCAGCAGGTCTGCGCGGCGAAGAGGTGGATATCGCCTGTGATCCAAACCTGACGCTAAAAAACGGTTCCACAAAAGCACAGCTTATTACTCTCGAGGGCAAATCCTGGGAAGATACGGGAGCAAGTGCCGCTGATATCACTTCATCCCAGCTGTTTAGGGATCTTTTTGCCAGTGAAGTGTTGCCTAAAGGTGAAAAAATATCCGCAGATAATTTAACGCTGATGTTTACCGACCTTTTCGATTCGGCCGGAATGTATAACGAAGAGGGCGATGATAAAGCCGTGGGACAGGTTATCAGTCACTTTAAGATACTCGAGCAAGCGATTGCCGGCGAAAATGGCGCCGTTGTAAAAACCATCGGAGATTCAGTGATGGCCGTTTTTTGTAAGCCCGAACATGCACTAAAAGCTTATCTCAGGGCTAGGAATATGATATCCGAAGATGATCGGCTTACTGACGATTTTCAACTCAAGGCCGGAATTCACCACGGAAGCTGTGTCGCAGTTAACCTCAATAATCGCATTGACTATTTTGGATCCACGGTGAACATCGCATCGCGTTTTGTTGATTATGCCTCTGAAAACGAGGTAGTTATCCCCCAAAATGCTTTGTCTGATCATGATTTAAACCGGACTCTAAAGGATTATGGCAAGAGTGGAGTAATCAAAGATATGAGTATAAATCTTAAAGGTTTTGAACAAGAGTCATTTTCCATCAAGAGTATAAAAATCGACGATTCACTCCTTCGATTGGCCATATAGCGTTCGAATTATTTCTTGAGAGCTATCTATTCTTACCGTAGTTTTCCCACTTGCACATTTCCATAACTACAAGTTATCACCATGAGCTATAAAGATTCTGACCCGCCTATTGCCCACGGTTCTTTGCCAATGAGAAAAAAGAAGAAAATTGCGTTGATTGCCCATGATCACCGTAAATCCGATTTAATTGACTGGTGTGAGTTTAATTCAGGGTCCTTATCCAGGCACAAGCTCTACGGAACGGGAACAACGGGAAAAATGATTATTGATGAGGTAGGCTTAGATGTGACGCCCTTTAACAGTGGTCCGCTGGGAGGTGATCTGCAAATAGGTGCGGCCATCGCTGAGAATAAAATCGACATGATGATCTTTTTTTGGGATCCGCTGGAGGCCCAGCCGCATGATGTGGATGTGAAAGCTTTGCTGCGTATTGGTGTGCTTTATAACATCCCGATGGCGTGCAACCGAGCATCCGCTGATTTTATTATTTCCAGCGACCTTATGGATGAAGAATACGATCGTTTTTGGGTTGATTACAGCAAACGTTTTTCCAAGGATATTGAAGAGGATTAAATGGCTGATGCACAGGATACCAATCAAAATCGCCTTGCTTCAGAATCCAGTCCGTATCTTCTGCAGCATGCCGATAATCCTGTAGATTGGTATCCGTGGGGAGAAGAGGCTTTCCAAAAAGCTCAAAAAGAAGATAAGCCGGTATTGGTGTCAATTGGCTATGCTACCTGTCATTGGTGTCACGTGATGGCACATGAATCTTTTGAGGATGAGGGAGTTGCCAGCCTAATGAATAAGGCGTTTGTGAATATTAAGGTAGACCGCGAAGAGCGTCCTGATATCGACAATACTTATATGTTGGTTTGCCAGATGCTTACCGGAAGCGGAGGGTGGCCGCTGAATGTGTTTCTTACTCCCGACAAGAAGCCGTTTTATGCGGCAACTTATATTCCGCGTGAAGGACGTCAGGGCCGGCCCGGAATGCGTGAGCTGATTCCGTGGATTTCTCAACTTTGGGAAAACGAACGTGATAAAATTACCGGCTCATCTGAACAGATTATTGATGCTTTTCAAAAGTCGAACGCTTTTGAATCGGGTGACCGACTCGGACAAGATGTTTTGGATAAAGCTTACCTGCAGTACGAGCAGCAGTTTGATCAGCAGTACGGCGGATTCGGTTCGTCGCCAAAGTTTCCGAGTCCTCATAATTTGATGTTGTTACTGCGTTATGCAAAGCAGAACCCCAACTCTGAGGCACTGCCGATGGTTGAAAAGACGCTTACGAAAATGCGCCAGGGTGGCCTGTTTGATCATGTGGGCTGGGGATTTCATCGTTATTCGACCGACCGGGAATGGCTGGTTCCGCACTTCGAAAAAATGCTTTACGACCAAGCATTGCTGCTGATGGCCTATACCGAAGCCTGGCAGCTGACAAAGCGTGTACTATTCAAGAAAACGGCCGATGAAATAATCGCCTATCTTTTGCGAAAAATGCAGGATGACAGCGGGGGATTTTATTCTGCTGAGGATGCCGACAGTGAGGGTGAAGAGGGTAAGTTTTATGTTTGGAGCGTCTCCGAGATAAGGGAAGTGCTTCCCATGGCTGAGGCTGAACTGGCTATCGAGGTTTTTAATTTGACGGAGGAGGGGAATTATCAGGATGAAGCTACCGGACGACGAACGGCTAAGAATATTCTTCACCTGACAAAATCACTTGGTGAACTTGCTGATGAACGTGAAATGTCAGTCGAGCAGTTAGAGTCCACGCTCGAATCAATTCACCAAAAATTGCTGAATGCGCGTCAGGATAGGGTGCATCCGCTGCTGGATGACAAAATTTTGACCGATTGGAATGGGTTGATCATGGCAGCTCTGGCTAAAGCGGGGCGCGCTTTCGGAGACGAAAATTATATCATACAGGCGGAGCGTTGTTGGAATTTTATTTCATCCACAATGATTAAAGACGGTAAGCTAAAGCATCGCTATCGCGATGGAGATGTGGCGATTGATGCCCATGCCGACGACTACGCTTTTCTGATCTGGGGATTACTCGAGCTTTATCAGACTAACTTTAAATCAGAATATCTACAGGAAGCAGTTTCGCTCAACCGGCAGTTTATTGATAAGTTTTGGGATGATGAAAACGCGGGCTTTTATTTTACTTCTGAAAATGCGGAAGAATTGTTGGGGCGCAAAAAAGAAATTTATGACGGTGCTATGCCTTCTAGCAATTCTGTGGCGATGATGAATCTGCTTCGGTTGGGACGCATTACAGGAAATACCGAATGGGAGGAAATGGCTGACAGATCCGGTAAACTTTTTGCCAAGGATATTCGCAAAGCCCCCACCGGCTTTGGCGCGGCGCTGCAAAGTGTGAGTTTCGCAACGGGTGATTCGCAGGAAATCATTATTGCCGGTGATAGTAGAAACTCGGGAACCCAACAGATGCTGGACATGCTGGCAGATCATTTTCTGCCCGGTGCTGTTACAATCCTAAACGATCCGAAAGATGACCAAATCAAAGAGTTAGTTTCGTATCTCTCAGAATTTGATATGCAGGATGGAAAACCTACCGCCTATGTTTGTCAAAATTACAGCTGTGAACTGCCGACCACCGATCCCCAAAAAATGATCGAGCTGGTTGAAGCTTAATAGGTTTCTCTAGTGTTATCTTCTCCTTTCAATTCAATAACCGTTACTTCTGGTGGAGCATTATACCGGATTGGCGCCAGCGTAAAACCGAGTCCGTTATTTACGTAAATGAGTAAATCTTCTCGGGAGTGCTGCCCCGATATAAATTCCGTCTCACGTTCCGAGGCCGAGAAGCTCATCCCCAGAAAAGGAACATGAATTTGTCCGCCGTGGGTATGACCTGCCAAAAATAAATGATAGCCATACTTTTGAGCACTTCGGATGAGTGGCTCATTAACCTGGTGGGAGGCAAATATTTTGAGAGTGGAATTGCCAGCACTCCTTGTGAGAGAATCCACAACATTGGGATCGACTGCACGGCTGTAGACTTCAGTAACGCCTGTTATCGAGATATCTGCAGTGCTATCGATTTTAACGGTGTGATTTTTATCCTGGAGAAGTAAAACATTTTGCTGATTTAAAGCCTTTTGGACATGCTCAACACCCGCCCAATAATCGTGGTCCCCGACTACGGCAAAAACTCCATGTTCGGCTTTTGCTTTGCCGAATTCCCGGGCTGACATCTCAATAAAATCCGTACCGTACGAAATGAGGTCGCCCGTGAAAATAATCAAATCCGCATTTTGCTTATTTATTTCTTCAATGTATCGGGCAATTTCTTTGTTGCCAATGTATTGGTCACCCTGGATATCAGTGATGTGCACAATCTTGAAACCCTCAAGAGAGTCGGGAAGTCCATCGACGGGTAGCGCAAGTTCTTGGGTTTGTATGGTTGTTGTATCGTGATAGGTTTTCCAGCCGGTAAAGAAAAATACCAGCACAAATAAAATAAAAGCGGCCCGGGTATGAATACGATTGATGCGGTCTTTATCCCACGGAAAAAAGCGGCTGACCAGCTTAATCATGTCTGCAATTAGGATCCAGGTGGCAAGCTGAAAAACAAAAATCAATCCAAGCCAAAACCAGTAAACCGGCAGTTTGGGATATTCCAGCACCTCAATTTTGCCGGTGAAGTAAAAATCCAGCAACCCGAATAGCGGAAACAGGTAAAAGGAACAAATTAAAAGTGGGGTTATCCATTTTATCCACGGCTTTTCGGCGGTGAATTCAAGATGGCGCGAAATGTTGTAGAACCGAAAAGAGAGGTAAAGTACTGCCGGCATCATCAAAAGAGATACAAACAGTGTCATCCTAAGTAACCAAGGCACAATTCTGTCGTTCCAAAGTTATTGTTATATTTTGATTGCTTAGCCTAACGTTATTTGAGGAGTTGAACAAGTTTCTTTTATATAAATCCGGCTTGAAAACTGGAAAATAATTTGGGGTTTTATATACCATACTATGGCAGATGAACAATCAAATACTGAAAAATTTCAGGAGCTTTGTGCCGGCTATTTTTTGCAGGACTTGAATGAAGATGAGCGCGCAGAGTTTGAGCAAATGCTTGAAGGGGCTTCAGAGGAGGAACTGACATTTTACCGAGAAATGGAGGCTGCAGCTAATCAGATGGCTTTGCCTGATGAAGGAAATCAATCGTCGGATGCTGCAAGAGAGCA
>CAZYOD010000002.1:17590-29380 GCA_964648635.1 uncultured Balneolaceae bacterium
GAGCAGTTGATAGCACAAGTACGCTCACGAACTAATATTGATAAACTAGAAAAAAGTCCCCCGCCCACCGCTGATGAAGATGTTGAGGTTATTGAGGATGACTCTTTTAATTGGTCCGCTTTTACAGCTGCGGCTTCATTTGCCCTGTTGATTATCAGTTTGAGTCTCATTTTTTACGCGCTGAACCTGAATTCGGAAATTGCTAATCGGGGAGATGTCATTGACCGGCAGGAAGAGGAAATCACAGAACTCGAAAGTGAATTGGAGCAGAAAGAAGAGATGCTGTCTATTTTGGAAGCACGAGAAGTGGGCATGGTGTTAATGTCCGGTATGGAGGCGAACCCCGACGGATTTGGGAAAATTATTTGGAATCCGGAAACACGACAGGCGTTACTGCAGGTCTCTAATTTGCCCACGGCTCCCGAAGGAAAGGAATATCAGCTTTGGCTCATCAAAAACAACAAGCCTGTGAGTGCCGGGCTGTTTTCTATTCGGAATCAGGAAGACACGTTTTTCAAAATTGATGATATAGCATCAACTGATGAACAGTCAGCGAATACTTTTGTAGTTACCATGGAACCTGAAGGTGGTATGCCGCGGCCGACAGGGGAAACGTATCTGATGGGGAGTATGGGAGATGAGTGAATAGTCGTGAGTCATGAGTAGTGAGTTTTGAGCTATGGTTTACTCATTACTTAAGTCTCACTACTCACGACTAATATCACTGTCTGCTCATTTCCTGGAAAAGGTAATCCTGAAAGCTGAGTACTTGCACACCTTGAGGCACTTGCACCATAGCTTTAGCGATGGGAGAGGTATTCACCTCGGTGGCCTTCAATGCCGAAACCAATTTGTCATTTTTGAATGTCTCGACCTTTAGCGGGAAATATTTTTCATTAAAGACCAGGTCGGTTGGTAAACTTCCAACTACGTCCCCGGCACTGCCACTCCATGGTTCAGCCAGCATTCCCCAGTTCATTTTAAGCTCTTTGGTCATCCAAATCTCGGAATGTTCGCCGGGTGTGTCTTTATCCCTGAAAATAAATTTCTCACAGACGTAGCCGTTAATGGTTTTAGTTTCACTTGTTTGTTCAAAATCAAGGTTATCACTTTTGTCAGCTACTTCGGAACCGGTATTCCCGTTACCAAGCATATCCATCATCGAAGTGATATCCGACTTGGAAATTTTAAGAGCTTTCTTATCTCCGGTAAGAAATACAAAATCTTGAAAATCCAACCGTACTAAAACTCCTTCTGTTTGGATAGATCCCATAAATTTGTACTTATTATCTCCCTGCAGTAAAATCCGATCAGGAGTGATAAACATCGTAAATTCATCCTGCTTTTGTTCAGTATCCTTATCAGAATATTCATAACTGCTGAACGAAATTTTTCCTTCAAATTGGGCGGAAACGGGTTGCGTGAAGCAGGCAACCATAACGATCGTTGATAAAAAATACGTGGCTTTATTCATGATACAGGGATAACAATTGAATTCGGATTGTAGCTGCTTGTTCTACATTGTAAACAAATACAAAGTTTCGTGCTAATAAAAAAGGCCTGCCCGAACTTAACCGAGCAGACCTAGTAACGTTAGTTTTTCCCAAAGATTATGCTTCTTGCAGTACCTTGGTATCTACATTTACTTTGTGAATCCATCCTCCGCCTACCACATCGTCACCTTCGTAGCAAACCACAGCCTGACCGGGTGTGATCGCTTCTCGTCCGGTAGGGAAGGTAACCTCAATTTCGTCGTCGCCTAATTGTTTGAGCCGACCGATAACACCGTCGTCGTTATAACGGATTTTGCCGGTAATTTCCATTTCACCGCCGGGTACTTCTCCGTACTTGCTCAAGTTGATATTTTTCGCTTTGCAAGTTGAGGCAACAAGATCCTTTTTTTCACCAATGGTAATCACATTGGTTTCGGGATTGATGTCAGTAACATATACACGTTTGCCGAGGGCTAAATCCAAGCCTCTGCGCTGACCAATGGTATAAAAGGGATAGCCTTCGTGTTCGCCAACAATGTTGCCATCCTGGTCTATAAATTTTCCGCCTTTGACGCGATCTTCAAGTCCATCGACGCGATCTTTTAGAAAGCGGCGGTAGTTGTCATCCGGTACAAAACAGATTTCGTAGGAGTCGGGCTTATCCGCAACTTTCATTAGCCCAAATTCTTCGGCCATGTTGCGAATTTCAGTCTTTTCATAGCTTCCCAGCGGAAAGATGGTTCGTGCCAAGTGTTTTTGTTCAACGCCCCAAAGTGCGTAGGACTGATCTTTTTTGGGGTCAAGCCCTTTGGATATTACATAACGCCCGTTTTCTTCGCGCACATTTGCATAATGACCCGTAGCAATGTAATCGCAACCGAGGTTATCGGCGCGGCGCAACAGGGCGGCCCATTTAATGTGGGTATTGCAAAGTACACAAGGGTTGGGCGTTCGCCCGTTCATATAATCATCCACAAAACGGTCGATAACCCAATCACCGAACTCGTCTCGGATATCCACAATAAAATGCTTGAACCCGTGTTTGACGGCAATTTGCCGCGCATCGTTCATAGATTCAAGGGTGCAGCAACCCGTTTCTTTATCCGACTTACCGCCCACGCGAGAATAGTCCCACGTTTTCATCGTAATACCGATGACATCATATCCTTGTTCTTTGAGCATAACAGCCGCCACAGAGGAGTCAACGCCCCCGCTCATAGCTACTAATACTCGTCCTTTGCTACTCATTGTACTGTTGAATTATAAAAGTGTGAATGAACTTCGAAGATAAGGTTTTTTTATGTATTTCGTGTGAATTGTAAGGGAGTTTTAGATCCCTACTAATAACACCATATTTACATATAGAGGTAAGGTTTCCAATCTTCTTGAACACCGCCCAATATCGATTGAAGAAAAGTAATATGAATAGGTCGAAATGGCTTTCTCTTTAATGGCATTTTGGCTTCTTTGGGAGTCCGATTTCCCTTTTCCACATTGCAGTCGTCGCATGCCGTCACCAGGTTTTCCCAAGTGTCTTTTCCGCCTCTGCTTTTCGGCAACACATGATCTATTGTAAGATTGTGGGAAGAGCCGCAATACTGGCATTTTTTGGCATCCCTTTTCATAATGTTATGCCGCGACAACACAATTTTATTGTATGGAATGTTAATATATCGTCGGAGTCGAATAACGGAAGGGTAGGAAAATTCTTCTGATACGGTACGGATTTTCCGCTCTGGATAGTCATGTATCATTTCTGCCTTATCCAAAAACAAAAGCTTCACAGACCGGTGCACCGAGCAAACGCTCAAGGGTTGATAATCTTTATTCAGAACTAAAACATTAGCATCCATAGCAATAAATGTTTAATTACTGCACAGAAATCCGCAACAAAAGGGTAGTAGTCCCTTGTAAATTCCAATGTGTAGAATCAACACTAAATTTTATTCAAATGCAACAATTTAGGTGCCTGTGAATGTTCCGGGCGGTTGTTACTATTCCAATAATGTTGATATCACCGTAAATTCTGCTAAATCTATCTATATCATCTAGTAAATTTTTCATACCTTTCTGTCTTCAAAAAAAGGGATTTTAGATTGTTATATATATACTATCGATCCCTTGAAATTTAATTACAAATAGATCAGATTTTTTATCAGCCTTTATGCCCTACAATAAAAATATGTACACCACCGGTTATTATAAGGAACCCGGGCCCAAGCTCGACGAAGAATCCCCTTTTAAGTCTATGATGGAACGCTTTCGCTTTGCTGCGGAAGTTCTTGAGCTCGATGAAGGTATGTTTCAGTATCTAGCTCGGCCTGTTAAACAAGTAACGGTATCCATCCCGATTGTAATGGACTCGGGAGATATTAATGTTTTTGAAGGATATCGCGTAATCCACAACAACTTGCTGGGTCCCTCAAAAGGTGGTATTCGATACGCTCCGGATGTGACGCTTGAAGAGGTAAACGCACTGGCTGCCTGGATGACGTGGAAATGTGCTATTGTTAATGTTCCGTTCGGTGGCGCGAAAGGAGGGGTGCGTTGTGATCCAAAACAGTTATCAGATGGGGAGTTGGAAAGACTGACCCGGAGATATACAGCAAACATGCTCGAAGTTTTTGGTCCGGACCGTGATATCCCGGCACCTGATATGAATACTAACGAGCAGGTTATGGCGTGGATCATGGATACGTACAGCATGAATGCTCACAAAACGGAGACAGCGGTAGTGACCGGGAAACCTATTATTTTAGGTGGATCTTACGGACGTAAAGAAGCTACCGGACGCGGTGTAGTAACAGTTACATTGGCTGCTCTCAACAAAGCCGGCATTCTGCCTAATAAATGTACTGTTGCAGTACAGGGTTTTGGTAATGTGGGATCTGTTAGTGCCAAGCTGATGTATGAGCAAGGCGCCAAGGTGATTGCTGTTAGTGATATATCAGGTGGCTATTACAATGAAAATGGTATTGATATTTCTGATGCTATAGAATATGCCAAGAACAATAATAATTCGCTTGAGGGGTATTCTGAAGCCGAAAAAATTACCAATGAAGAGCTTTTACAGCTGGAATGTGATGTGTTGATACCGGCGGCGAAAGAAGATCAAATTAATCGCCACAATGCGGGTAACATCAATGCAAAAATTATTGCCGAGGGTGCCAACGGACCGGTTACTGCAAATGCAGATTCCATTCTGGAAGACAATGGTATTATGGTTGTTCCCGACATCTTGGCTAATGCCGGAGGAGTAACCGTATCCTATTTTGAATGGGTACAAGATCGACAGGGATATTTCTGGACCGAAGAGCGCGTAAATCGTCGTCTGAACCGCATGATGCGTAACGCCTTCGATAACTTGTTTGAGGTTCGAAATGAGTATGACATTACACTTCGACAAGCGGCCTACGTTTTCGGCATCAACAAGGTGGCAATGACGTTAAAGATGCGTGGCTTGTACGCCTAGTCTAACTGCAGGGCATCCGACTTGGGGTGCCCTTTTTATTTCAACCTATTTTTTATGGCTTCATCCGATACCAAAAAAAAGCTTGTCCTAAGTTCTAAGTTCGAGGAAATGGAGCGTCTGGAGCCCTATATTGACGAACTTCAGCGATGGATAGGTTTTGGGGATGAAGATACCAGCCGGATTATGCTTGTGCTTAGTGAAGCTGTAAATAATGCTATCGTTCACGGCAACGATGAAAACCCCGATAAGCAAGTGGTGGTTTTATCAAGCTGGGATAAGGATAATCAGACTTTACAGATCAGTGTTGAGGATGAAGGAGAGGGATTCAATCCGGATGAGATTCCCGACCCGCTAAAAGAAGAAAATCTTTTGAATGAGGGCGGCCGCGGTGTTTACCTGATTAAGCAGTATGCCGAAGGGGTGCGGTTTTCAAAGGGTGGAACTAAGATCACTATTAGATTCCAGTTGACAGACTAATAGAAGATGCTAATTATCTGCAGGCTTCTCATTATTTTGGCTGAGCTGACCACTTAATCGAAGCAGTTCTGTTTCTGCAATTTTGGCTTCGTATTGGGCCTGAATAAGACGGTTTTCAGCGCTGATGAGTGTCCGCTGTGCTTCCCGCAATTCGAGAGAGTTGATAGTTCCGAGCCGAAATCGTTCCAGCGCAATATCAACCGACTGCTCGGCATATTTTAGATTTTTGGATTCCAGATCTACCAGCTTAAGCGTATTTGCATAGTTTTGATACGCACTTCTCAATCCCGCTTCGGCTTCTTTTTTTTGCTCTTCCAATGCCAGTTCATTGTTTCGAAGTGCAATTTTTGCATTTTCTATTCGACGGTTGAGATTGAATCCATTAAACAGATTAATACTGGCGGAAATGCCATAGGTGAGTCCGTCACTTTGATTGAATTCAAGTATTCCGGATCCCAGTTCATTTTGGTTGTAGTTATAACCGAGATTTAATGAAATATCGGGGAATCGTTCTCCCTGAATTTCTTTGATTCCCAGCTCCGCTACTTCCTGATTAAGCCGCGCAATCGAAATATTTAAATTGTTGGCCAACATCTGCTGTTCAAGATTTACATAGTTCAATTGTTTTCTAAGCGGAATGTCGTCAGATACTTCAAAGGATTCTTCTACATCGCGGGCAAGAATTTGATTAAGTAATATTTTAGCGTCATTAAGAGCAACCTCTTGTCTGATCATAGCCGCACTGTCGGCATTAAGGTCAGCACGTGCCTGAATCAAATCGTATTCCGAGCCGGATCCCAAGTCAAGTTGGGTTTCGGCAATACGGATACGTTCTTGCGAAATATCGACCGTATTTTCCAGTACGGAATAAGATTGTTTGAGCTGAACAATATTATAAAAGGCGGAAATTATTTCGGCTAGGGTTTGTTCAATAGCCAGCTGTGCCTCTTGTTTGCCCAAGCTATTAAGCTGTTTCAGTTTTTCATATGTTGTAAACATACGCAGGCCGTCAAAGACAGTCCACCCGAGCTCTGCGCTTGCTGCCGTCGTAGTAGATTTTGCGCCTTCTACTTCTTGGTTGGGGATGCTACTGCCCGAAAACTCTGTCCTGCTGTCTTCAATACTTTGTGATTTTCGCGCGTTTGCGGATACTCTCGGCAGGAATCCCGCATTACCGAGCGTCACATTGTTTTCGTCGATTTCTGATAAGTTTTCAGCGATTAAAATCGAATAGTTATTCTGCAACCCAATCCGAATGGCATCATCCAGGGTTAATAAGTTGTGGCCTTGCGAAAAGCAGGTTGTGGCAGCCAAGATATTTAGCAGAACAAAAACTAAAAGGTAGCGAATCATGAATAGCAGGTTTTATTAGGTACTAACGGTAGAAATTTTTTCTGTTTCTCGGATAAATTCAGAATCGACACCGTCTTCTGCTGATTTTTCTGGGGATAAGTACGAATACATCGCTGGAATAACGTACAGTGTTAAGAGGCTGCCAAGCAGCAAACCGCCGATTACAGCGATACCCATGGAAGTACGACTTTCGGCCCCGGCGCCGAGGGCAAGGGCAATTGGCAAAATACCTAATATCGTAGAAAGGCTGGTCATCAAAATAGGTCTGAATCGTGCCACAGAAGCATCTTTGATCGCCTCGATGATACTGAGTCCTTGCTCTTGGCGTTGATTGGCAAATTCTACAATCAGGATCCCGTTTTTAGTGACAAGACCGATCAGCATAATCATGCCGATTTTGCTGAAGATGTTGAGTGACTGATCGAAATACCATAGTGACAGCAAGGCCCCCGCCAGCGCTAGGGGAACAGTAAACAGAATAATGAACGGATCCCGAAAGCTTTCAAATTGGGCGGCCAGTACCAGGTAAATGAGTACCAGCGCCAAAATAAAAATGAAATTCAGGTTAGAGGCACTTTCGACGAAATCCCTGGAGGGGCCGCTAAGGCTGGTAGAGACTGAGTTATCAAGCGTCGTTGCCGCTATTTCATCCATCGCCTGAATACCATCACCAATAGTTTTGTTGGGTGCCAATCCCGCAGAGATCGTAGCCGAAGCAAAGCGATTGAATCGATAGAGTTGCGGCGGACTGCTCTCTTCACTCATCGTGATCAAGTTATCAAGCTGAATAAGCTCATCCCGATTATTTCGAACAAAAAGTGATTTCAGGTCAACGGGTGCATTGCGATCTTCACGAGACACCTGACCGATAATCCAGTGCTGTTTGCCATCCATCACAAAATAGCCAAATCGCTGACCGCTCAGCGAAAGCTGCATTGTTTGAGCAATATCCTGCGCCGAAACTCCGAGCGCTTGTGCTCGTTCGCGGTCGATTTGTACCCGCAGTTCCGGCCGGTTGAATTTCAGGTTTACATCAGCATACGTAAAGGTGGGGTGGTTTTGCGCCTGATTCAAAAACGTGGGTATTACTTCTTTCAGTTTATCTATGTTGGGAGCCTGAAGGACGTACTGAACGGGAAGTCCCAGTCCCCGCGAGCCGATACTTTCCGGTTCCGAAACAAAGGTTTGTGCGCCACTCAAATTGCGGACAATTCCGGACAGCAAATTTGCTATTTGATGCTGTGATCGTTCTCGTTCTTGAGGATCCGTTAAAATTGTAAAAGCAAACCCGGAGTTAACCGAACTGGATGCGCCAAAACCGGGTGACGTTACCGAAATTACGGCTTCAGCCTCGGGAACGGTATCCTGTATGGTGTTAATAAGGCGGTCCATATAGCGGTCCATATATTCAAAAGAGGCACCTTCGGGAGCCTGGGCAAACATTCGTATGCTGCTTCGGTCTTCCAGTGGAGCAACTTCTTCGGGCAGATACGTACCCAGTCCCCAAATCATTACACCGGTTACAGCTACGACAACAAAAGCCAGCCAGCGTGTTGCCATAAAACTTTCCAGGCTGTTTCTATAGGCAGCATTGAGCCTTTTGAAAAAAGGTTCGGTCTTATGGTAAAACCAACTGTGTTTTTGCTCCTTCCTCAGAAACTTGCTGGAAAGCATCGGGGTCAGAGTCAGTGCTACAAATGTTGATATGACCACAGCCCCGGCCATCACAACGCCAAATTCTCGGAACAATCGTCCGGTGGTACCCCCGATAAAAAGGATGGGCATAAACACCGAAACCAGCGCCAGCGACGTAGCGATGATGGCGAAGAAAATTTCTTTGGATCCCAGGATACCCGCTTCAATGGGATTTAATCCCTGCTCTATTTTCGCATAAATATTTTCAAGGACTACAATGGCGTCATCCACCACCAGTCCGATGGCAAGTACTATTGCCAGCAATGTCAGCACATTGATCGAATAATTCGCCAGATACATGATGAAAAATGCACCGATCAGGGCAATAGGGATTACAATTACCGGAATAATGGTTGTTCTTATATCCCGCAGGAAGAGAAAGATGATCAAAATCACCAGTCCAAGAGCAATGAAAATTGTTTGCTGAACTTCATTGATGGACTGATCGATATATTCAGTTGAATCAAAGCCGGTGGCAATTTCGATGTCGGGCGGAAGATCGGATTTGATATTTTCAACACGGTTGAAAAACTCTTGAGCAATTTCGAGCTGGTTAGCCCCCGGCTGTGAGATAGCTACGACTCCCACCATAGGTGTACCGTCGCGTTTAAGAATGGTGCGTTCATTTTGGGGACCTAATTCCGCGCGTCCGATATCGCGAAAGCGTATGGTATTGCCTTCCGATTCGCGGATAATTAGGTTGTTGAATTCTTTGACATCCGTCATTCGCCCCATCGTTCGGATTGTCAACTCAGTATTACTACCTTCGATGCTGCCAGAGGGTAGCTCCACATTTTCCTGGTTTAAGGCATTTCGCACATCAAGGGGAGTGAGGTTGTAAGCGGCCAATTTCATGGGATCCATCCACATGCGGATGGCGTATTCTTTGGATCCCCAAATTTGTACACTACTTACTCCGGGGATGGTCTGGAGCCGTTCTTTAAAAATATTATCCGCGATACTGGTAAGATCCAACAGGTTGCGCCGTTCGCTGTTGACGTTCAGAAATACAATAGGAAAAGCATCGGCATCTGCTTTGGATACCACCGGAGGTTCGGAGTCGGCGGGCAAGTTGCTCATCGCCCTCGATACCCGATCGCGCACGTCGTTGGCGGCGGTCTCCAGATCAACGTCAAGATCAAATTCTACCGTAATGGTGCTTCGCCCCTCACGACTGGTTGAAGAAAGTGTGCGGATTCCGGCGATACCGTTGACAGATTCTTCTAACGGTTCCGTAATCTGCGTTTCGATGACATCAGCATTGGCCCCTATATAAGAGGTGCTTACCGTAATAATCGGCGGATCGACAGCGGGATATTCCCGTACACCCAAATAATTAAAAGAGATAATGCCGAACAAGACAATTACGATCGACATTACCGACGCCAGTACCGGCCTGCGAATGCTTAACGATGAAAGGCTCATGGCATTAATTATTGAAGTTCTTTCAGTTCAACGGACATTCCTTCTCTAACTTGTAACAATCCGGTTGTAAGCACGGTATCTCCAGGCTGCAATCCATCGATTATTTGCACGTTCTGGTCGGTACGTATACCCGTTTGTACCGGTTGCTCAGCTACAACGCCATCTTTAAACAAAAATACTTTTTGTCCCTGTAGTTCCGGTACCAGAGCCATGGTCGGGAGCATCAGTGCATCTTCAACGGTATCAAAAATTAATTCCAAGTCTGCAAAAGCACCCGGAACCAACAATCCTTTTTTATTGTCGCTTTTTGCCCGAATCTGAAGCGTTCTGGTCTGGGAGTCGATGCGAGGTTCGATGGCGTAAATATCTCCCTTAAATGTCTCCTCTGTACCCTGAACGCTGAATGTGATATTGTCACCAATTTCCACGGTATTAACGTACCGTTCGGGGACTGAAAAATCTATTTTTACAGGGTTAATATCCTGTAGCGAAGCAATGCGCGTAGTAGGAGAGATGTAACTGCCATCGCTGATATACTTTAAACCAACTTGACCGTCGAAGGGTGCACGGACTTCCGTTTTTTCAATTTGAGCTTCTATGAGGGCAATTTCGGATTTCAGAACGTTTACCTCATTCAGCGTTGCGTCATAATCTTCCTGGCTAATTCCGCCTTTCTCCAGCAGTTTCTTTTGTCGTTCTTCGCGTTCGCTGGCCAGATTGAGACGATATTGGGCGCGTTTTAGCTGAGCCTGCAATTCACTGTCATTAATTTTCAGCAATAACTGACCTTTAGAAACTCGGCTTCCTTCCTCGAAGTGTATCTTAGTGACTTTTCCCGATACTTCACTTTTTAGTTCTACTTCTTCGTTCGCGAGAACATTGCCGGTCGTAAAAATTTTGTCTTGAACTACGTCGGGCTTAATGGAATAGCCGTTTACTTTTAAAGCCGATGATTCTCCCTGCTGTGGATTCCCAGACGTATCGCTCGACATCAGAGGTTTAACTTTTGGATAAGCTAGCGCCAACAGTACCAGTAAGATACCCGCCCCAATAACTATTTTTTTATTTCTTTTATTCATTTTGCATCAACGTAATGAATGTCTGAGATTAACGCCTAAAATTACAGGTTTGTTTTTAAAGTTGATGATGTAAAATGTAATATATTATCAAAATAAAAAGGCGGTGGAAAATTCCACCGCCTTTTACAGAATAGAAACCTTTACTAATTAGTAACCTGTGCTTGCAGCTGTTTCTTGAGCTGAGATTTAGGAACAGCACCCACTATCTGATCAACTACTTCTCCATTTTTGAAAATCAACAGGGAGGGGATACTGCGAATTCCATATTTAGTAGATGTTTCCGGGTTGGAATCTACATCCACCTTTCCAATTTTTGCTTTTCCTTCAAATTCTTCAGCTAATTCTTCAACAACAGGTCCGACCATTTTGCAGGGGCCACACCATTCAGCCCAGAAATCAACCAATACAGGCTTGTCGGAATCTGCATTTAATACATCTTCTTCGAAAGAATCATCTGTAAATTGTAGTGCTTTACTCATAATGGTACCTTCACATTCATTAGTATTATACTCAATTTTACGGAGCTAATATCGTATAATATATTTCAATTATCACATCGTTTTTTATTATTAAGCGCATCGTAAAAACTTATCTACCTTCCATTTCCGTTATACCGGTTGAGAGAGACCGCATCTTCGCCAATGATTGATTTTAATCCCCCAAGTAACTCTTCACTTGGATCTACAACAAATTTGCGAACATGCATTGCAAAAGGTCGCTTGGCTTCGCTGCTTAACACATTGAAACGCACATTCGTTTGTCCCTGGTGTTGCTGAAAGAGCTCCGCCATTTTTTC
>CAZYOD010000003.1:0-22726 GCA_964648635.1 uncultured Balneolaceae bacterium
GTATTTCAATGAAAAATCAAATCATTATTCACGCTTCGGGAAAGCAGACCCGGATTGCTCTGCTGGAAAATGGCGAACTGGCACAGCTATTTATAGAATCTGACGAAAACCAACGCACTGTTGGTAATATTTATTTAGCAAGGGTTCACAAGGTTATGAGCGGTATCCGTGCGGCTTTTATCGACATGGGTACCCCAAAAGATGCCTTCCTTCACTTCTCGGACGCGGGTGATCATCTGAAAGAATATGTTCAGATGCTCAATGGCCGTAATGCCATCCATAAAAATGTTCGTGAACAGCTGAAAAAAACCGACTTTAACCAGATTTCGAACTACGACAAGCAGAACTGGGCGGGTAAAATTTTACAACCCGGTCAAAAGCTGTTGGTTCAAATCGTTAAAGAACCGATCGGCTCAAAGGGGCCTCGCATTTCTACGGATATAACCGTAGCCGGACGTTTTTTAGTGCTTATTCCAATGGGCGACTACGTGGCTGTTTCACGTAAGATCAACAATTACAAAGAACGCCGCCGCCTGAAAAGTGTTGTCGGCTCTATGGTTCCCGACGGATTCGGAGTAATTATCAGAACGGTTGCGCAAGGTCAGGACGAAAAATCCATCGAAGACGATATGCGCAACGTCCTTAAAAAATGGGAACATATTCTGGAACGCCTGGAAACGGCCAAGCCACCGGCTTTGCTTTACAAGGATTTAGATATGACCGAAAGCCTGGTGCGCGATCTTTTTGCTAAGCAGTACGATCGTGTGTTGGTTGATGATCCCAAAATGCATAAAAAAATTAAGTCGTACGTTAGCCAGGTAGCTCCGCAAATGCTCCCTAACGTAGAACTTTATAAAGGACGCGAACATATCTTCGACTTTATGAAAGTCGCTAAAGATGTGGATTCAATATTTAGTCCCCGCGTACGGATGCCTTCCGGTGGCTACCTGATATTCGAGCAGACCGAGGCAATGTATGTAGTGGATGTAAACTCCGGCCCCTATGCGGCGAAAGAGAAGCAGGAAGACAACTCGCTGAAAACAAACCTGGAAGCAGCACGCGAAGTAGCCAAACAGCTGCGTCTGCGTGATATCGGCGGTATAATTGTCGTGGACTTTATTGATCTGCGCAATGACAAAAACCGCAAGAAGATCTACGACGAGCTTAAAAAAGAATTTAAAAAAGACCCCGCCAAGACCAATGTCATTGGCATGAGCGATTTCGGGTTGGTGCAGATTACGCGTCAGCGCATTCGTCCGAGTGTAGTCAATTCGGTATCCAAAGTTTGTCCAACATGTGGCGGATCCGGCAATGTTGTCACAAAAAATACAATTATTGCTGATCTGGATGCGTGGCTGAGCAAATTCAGAACCACTACCGACTACCGGACTGTGGATATCTACATTAATCCTTATCTCAAAGCTTACTTAGAAAAAGGACTCTTTAGCCTACGTCGCAAATGGATGTTCCACTACTGGCTAAAAATTACGCTTGTTGCGGATGAAACCATCTCTTTGAATGAATACAAAGCTACTATAGCCGGCTCTGATATCGACATCACTGATGTGGTAATGCAGGAAAAAGATATCGACGAAATCATCGAAAGCGAAGAAGGTGATATCGAGGATTCCCGGTCTGATCGCCCCGGTAAAGAGGATCTTGATTATTACAAAAAGAACAATGGTTCGAAATCCAACAGAGATGACTCTCGCAAACCACGGCCTACCCGATCAGGAGGCAGTTCCAAATCGAAATATTACAAACAATCTGATTCCTGATCCCACGTTCACACACTAAAATTTGAAACACAAACGGCAATAAATGAGTTTACCTGATTTAAAAGCCACAACGGTATTGGGCATCATCCACAACGGCGAAGCAGCAATCGGCGGTGATGGACAAGCCACTATGGAAAATACCGTTATGAAAGCTACAGTTAATAAAGTTCGGCGCCTATATGAGGGAAAAATTGCGGCCGGCTTTGCAGGATCCACAGCCGACGCTTTTACCCTTTTTGAGAAGTATGAAGAAAAATTGAAACAGTATAATGGTAATCTGCAACGCGCCGCAGTAGAAATGGCCAAAGAGTGGCGACAAGATAAATTTCTTCGAAAACTGGAAGCGCTTTTAGTGGTAATGAGTAAAGATGAAGCCTTGCTAATCTCCGGTCAGGGGGATGTTATCGAGCCTGACGATCAGATTCTGGCTATTGGAAGCGGCGGTCACTTTGCACTCGCGGCGGCACGAGCTCTTAAACAGAACGCTCCTGAATTATCAGCTCGAGAGATCGTACAAAAGTCGTTAGATATTGCTGCAGACATCTGTATTTATACAAATCATAATTTGAGCATTTTAGAAATTGAGAATTGATGAGTACTGTACCAAAGACGGTTAGTCAAAAGAATCTTACTCCCCAGCAAATTGTTGCGGAACTCGACAAATATATTGTTGGGCAAAATGATGCAAAACGTTCGGTTGCTATCGCATTACGTAATCGCTGGCGTCGAATGAACGCTGATGAAGAAATTAGAGATGAGATACTGCCTAATAATATTTTGCTGATCGGTCCCACCGGTGTGGGGAAAACTGAAATTGCACGACGGTTGGCAAATTTGGCCGATGCTCCATTTATAAAAGTAGAAGCCAGCAAATTTACCGAAGTCGGATATGTAGGCCGCGACGTTGAATCTATGATTCGCGATCTCACGGATATTGCAATCAGCATGGTGAAGACTGAAATGCAGGATCGTGTTAAAGAGGAAGCAAAAGAGATTGTTGAAAAACGTATTCTGGATATCCTCATCCCTCCTGTTAAAAAGAACGCCCCTGACGATAATTCTCCCGGTTTTAATTCTGAAGATTTCGATCCCGGCCAGGCATCCGATGAAGAACTTAACCAACGCACGCGAGAAAAATTTCGAGACAAATTGCGCAACGGTGAGCTGGATGAACGCGAAATAGAGATTGAAGTCAAAAAATCCAGTAAGTCACCGATGATGCAGGTTTTTGGACCCCAAGGCGGTATGGAAGAGATGGGTATTAACCTGCAGGATATGTTTGGGAATCTGGGCGGACAAAAGAAAACCAAGCGGACAGTGCCTATCGAAGAAGCAAGAGAACTTCTTCTTGAAGAAGAATCTGAAAAACTTATTGATCACGAATCCGCGGTTCAGGAAGCACTGGAACGGGTTCAAAAACAAGGTATCATTTTTATTGATGAAATAGACAAAGTGGCCGAGTCATCCGGCGATGGCAAAGGCGGTGGTGGCCCGGACGTAAGTCGTCAGGGTGTACAGCGCGATATGCTGCCTATTGTAGAAGGAAGTAACGTCTCTACCAAACACGGCATGGTAAAGACCGACCATATGCTGTTCATCGGCTCTGGTGCTTTTCATGTATCTAAACCATCTGATCTCATCCCCGAACTTCAGGGACGGTTCCCTATTCGCGTTGAGCTGAATTCACTCACCGAAAGTGATTTCTTCGATATTCTTACTCAGCCTAAAAACGCACTAACCAAGCAGTACCAAGCCATGTTGAAATCTGAAGGCGTAGACGTAGAATTTACCGAAAATGCACTGAAAGAAGTTGCTTCTATTGCCGCGCAGGTAAACGAACGTGTTGAAAATATAGGTGCACGAAGGCTGCACACTATTCTTTCTTCACTGCTCGACGAACTGCTTTTTGCAATCCCTGACGATATCAGTTCAGGTGACATAACTATCGACAAAGAGTATGTAAACAAGCAACTTGACGACCTTGTCAAAGACAAAGATTTGAGTCAATATATTCTGTAATTAGCCGTTGATTTAAATCATATAAATCAACTACTTACAGACGGACACTCAACTGTTGTATGAAGTTTATCCAGTAATATTAATTCTTGTATCATGAGCATAAAAAAGTTTCTAGCTCCCAATTTTGCTATCCTGATTATTTTATCATTTTTCTGGTTAGCCGGTGTTGAAAGTGTTTTAACTAGCAATGATACACATCAAAAAAACATTAAAAAATATATCCAGACACAACGACGTATTCTGGATAATTATGTTGATGAGGTAAAAGTTTCTTCCCTTTTCGAAAATAGTATTCGAGGGTTGGTAGCTAACCTCTCGGATAGTACTGCAGAGCTGGAAAACACCCCGATTGACACTACTTTTGAAGATGTAGAAGTCGAAAGTCTGAGTGAATCGGTTAAAAAATTTGAGGAAGCGTATCTCTACATTTCCAATAACTATCCTGATGAAGACATGACCAAGCGTACCGAAGACGCGCTTGAATCGATGTTTGAAAGGTTAGATCCGCACTCCCTTTACATTGAGCCTGAACTCAGCGATAATATTGACGATGAATTCTCCGGTAAATTCCAGGGAATCGGGGTGCAATTTAATATAATACAGGATACGATTACCGTCATCACAGCTATATCGGGAGGTCCGAGCGACCAATTGGGCATTCGCTCAGGAGATCGCATCATCAAAATTGACGGCGAAAGTGCAGTTGGTTTTAGTAACGAGGATGTTACCAGCTCGTTGCGAGGTCCCAAGGGAACAAAGGTGAATGTTACAATTAAACGCCCGAACCGTAATGACTATGTCCAGTTTACCATTACGCGCGATGATATTCCCCTTTATTCAATCGGTGCTTCTTATATGCTCAATGAGCAAACAGGGTACATAAAAATGGATAAGTTTGTCCAGACTACCCATGAAGAGTTCATGACGGCCATGAACGAGTTAAAGGATGAGGGAATGGATCGATTGATTTTTGATCTGCGGGGAAACCCCGGTGGATATTTACATCAGGCAATAGCTATTGCAGAGGAATTCTTCCCTCGCGGAACAAAAATAGTTTCTACCAAAAGCCGTCACACCCGGTTTACATCCGCCTATTTTTCCCGACGGGATGGCAAGTTTAAAGACACGCCTTTAATCATTTTAGTGGATGAGGGATCTGCCTCAGCCAGTGAAATTGTAAGTGGTGCTGTACAGGACCATGATCGCGGCTGGGTTGTCGGCCGACGTACATTTGGAAAGGGCTTGGTTCAGCAGCAATATGAACTGGTGGATTCCAGCAAAATCCGGGTAACGATTTCAAAATATTATACCCCCTCCGGACGACTGATCCAAAAACCGTATAATAATGAGGGCGGTGAAGAATATGCTTACGAAATTTATAAGCGAGGCGCGGACGCCAAGGGTGATGCCATGGAGTTTATCACCCACGTGCCCGACTCTTTAAAGTATGCAACGGACGCCGGTCGTACGGTGTATGGAGGCGGCGGCATTGTGCCTGACCACATCGTTCAGGAAGACACGTCGAGTTCTGCCATTGTTGCCAATTTTATGCGAAGAAACCGCATCGGCTTCGAATTTGTTCGCGACTATTTAGACAATAACGGCACGGAATTTCGCGAACAGTGGGAAGAAGATTTCGAAAAATTCCGCACCGATTTTGAGTGGTCGGAAGAAGATATGGACAGCGTTTTTGTGCGGCTCAAAGATAGAAATATGGTTGTATCTGACACGCTGTCTAAGCCGGACTTTAAGTCTGACACACTCTTTATTCCTGAAGGCCATTTTGAAGAAATTGAGTGGATGCCTCGCGGTCTGATGAAGGCTGAACTGGCCAGACAGGTCTGGGGACTCAAAAAATACTACCCAGTAATCAACGATGTTTTTGACAATACTATTGAAGAGGCTATGAAAATGTGGGATGAAGTGGCAAAATTAAGGGAATATGCTGCGAATCATTCCAAAAAAGATATGAAAAACTAAAGTCACTTTTCTTTTATAGATGATTGAAGAAGCCCGGTCTGTGAGTCGGGCTTCTTGTTTTAAATAAATTGACTCAAAAAAGTCACCACCGCCGTTTCGGCTCGCAATCGGTTATTCCCCAGAGAAACCAGCCGGGCTTCACGCTCCTTTAACATCCCGATTTCGTCAGGAGAAAACCCGCCCTCGGGCCCTACCAGTAATAGCAATTTTTCAGCCTCAAGATTCTGTAGATTGATACTACTCTCTTCTGGGTCTACCTTTTCATGTGCTACCAAATATTGCTCATCGGGGACGGCATCCAACATTTCTTCAAAGGAATGGGAAAGTGAAATTTTGGGCAGCCAAGCTCGCAGGCTTTGTTTCATAGCCGAAATGGCGATCGATTCCAGCCGGTCCATCCGTACATTCTGCTTGATAGTATGTTCGCTACTAAAGAGATGAATTTCCGAGGCCCCCAGCTCCACAGCTTTCTCAACAGCAAACTCCAAGCGATCTCTTTTTTTGATGATACCCATCCCCAAAAAAAGTGCGGGTTTGGGTGGAGGAAATTGCTGCTGATCATCAATTTCAATCTGTATTGATTTCTTCGTTATTCTCCGTATGGTTCCTTCATAGCGTCCCCCTTTACCATCCACAACCACCAAGCGATCTCCCTCCCGAGCGCGCATTACCTTGCTGGCATGCCTGGCCTCCTGATCAAGCAGCTCAATAAATCCATTGTGAATCTGGGACTGAGGTGCGTAAAATATATTCATTACGAACTGCGCTTTTTTCGAAAGGGTTCGCCGGGGGAAAATTCTGTTTGACCGGTTTCGAGTACCTCTTCAACATAGGGGGAACAAAGACCACAGCTGTTACTGCAAAAATTCTTATCCTGCAGCTCATCCACAGAAGAAAGGTTATGCTCTTCGGCATATTGTTTAACTTCGTCAAACGACCGACTGTGGCAAATACATCTGGTGACGTTATTTCTAGACATCTCTTTTAATCCTGTTTAAAATGCTTGCCCAGCCGTAATTCTTGTCCCTGATAATTGCTTTTGATATCGTCTCCATACACAAAGTTCGGCACCTCGGTATTGGGCTCAAACTTCATACTGCAAAACGTCTGGCCGTCCTCAATTAAAAACGGTACGTCATGCGACCGAACTTCCAGAACGGCTCGTGCTCCTTTATCCTCTACCCTGCCGCCGAATCCACTGTCGAAGAAACCGGCGTAGTGCGTACGCAATTCACCCGATCCTGTATCATAAGCTATCATTTCTGCGGCAAGATGTTTCGGAATACGACATCGCTCCTTGGAGGCAAAAATATAAAAGGCTTCCGGTTCCAGAATTAGGTGATCGTCGTGCTTGTGGAAAATCGGTTCCCAAAATTCAGAAATCTCATAGTAATTAATATTATCCAAATCAATAAAATCGCGGTGCTTCTTGGCTTTATAGCCGACAATCTGCCCCTCATCCGCATGTAAATTCACACTCAGAAACAAGCCGTTATTCACTTTTAAATCATCAACCGGTACGGGACTTCCGTTCTCATTGAATAACAGAGGATCAGAACTGTGTGTTCGCAAAATATCCTGATCCGAAAGCACCGTGTAGCCGTGGCGAATGCGAAGTTGATTAAGCCGATGCCCCGTTCTGATTTTAATCGGGAAAGATTTCGGCACCACTTCCAAATACATTTTACCTTTATATCCCGAGCGAATTTCTTCAAACCGGTGTGAATAATCAGTTATCACACGCGTAAAAACATCTAACCGGCCCGTAGTGCTTTTCGGATTTGCTTTAGCCGACAAGTGCTCTCCGGAAACAATTTGATAGTCCACCCCGTTATTGCTGCCGTTAAATAACGTTTTCTGCGGGGATATCTGAGAAGGCAGATGCAACTCTTCGAGAAGAGGAATAATATACACACAATTGGGCTCAAGAATTGCGCCGTCGGTGATTGAAAACTCGTACTGACTAAGCTTTTCCAGCTTCTCGTCAACTGATTCATCTTCGGGCAGAAAACTGCATCGCACGCGATACGCCTTTTCACCCAGACGGAGGTCGATGGAATTAGGTTGAAACTGATCGTCTTCTAAAGGATGCCCATCCTCATGAGAAATAATTCCTGCATCTGCTAATACGCGCAGCTTTTGAACGGGGAGAATGCCTTTTGTACGAAGATGTACTTTTTTAGTATCGCTACTCATCGGGTGTTTTAAATTTTTGTTAGATAACATAACTGTCTACTTTATATCAGCATCGGCCATCTCATGAATTTTATTCCATTCCTCTTCTGTAACCGGAGTAATCGACAGGCGGAAACGCTTCAGCAGCACCATGTCCTGCAAAACCGCCTCTTCCTTAATCGCATCGCGAGTCACCGGCTTATCAAACTTCTGAACAAATTTAACATCTACCAGTTCCCAAGTAGGATCTTCCTCGCTGCTCTTCTCGTCGAAATATTTGGAGTCGGGATCAAACTGGGTGGGATCAGGATAGGGTTCACTGGCCACCTCCATCGCACCCACAATTACCGGCGGACGTACATTTGAATGATAAAAAAGAATTCCGTCTCCAATCTGCATTTCATCTCGCATAAAGTTTCGCGCCTCATAATTGCGGATTCCATCCCACGGTTCTACATGGTCCCGCTCAAGGTCATCAATGCTATAAGCATCAGGTTCGGATTTCATCAGCCAATAATTGCGTTTACTCATGGGTAAAGAAGTTATATCTTTCAGTTGGATAACGCGCCTAAATATAGGAATTCACAATTCGGAATACAGAATATTAGCGAATTAATTCTGACAACCAAACGCTATACAGGTATCTCTTTCTTATGGATATTCTTTTTTGGAGCGGCGGTAAAGATGCCTACCTGGCACTGCATTTTTACAATAAATCACATCCTGAGGCGACCATAAAACTACTTACCACTTATGATGAGAAAAATAATTTGGTCCCCCACCAGAATATCCTGCTTAAGGATATCAAAAAGCAATCAACTCATCTTCAGTTAGATTTGATAACAGTAGCGCTTCCCCCCGAATGTCCAAATGATATCTATCTGGATCGCGTCGAAAATGCATTAAAAAAAGAAGATGAATCTATCGAACATCTTATCTTCGGCGACTGGTACTTGGAGGATATCCGCCAATGGCGTGAGAAAGAGTATGGTAAAATGGGATACGACTGTGTCTTCCCTATTTGGGAAAAGAGTATCCATGACTTGTTGCCCGTCTTACTATTTCAACCGATAGAAATTGAAATCAGTGCAGTTAAAGAGGAGTATCAACCTATACTCAGGGTTGGCGAAAAATTTGACCAGGGACTTATAACTCAGCTTCAGCACCTCGATGACATCGATCCGATGGGAGAAAACGGCGAATTTCACACCAGAGTAATTTTTAATGATCTGGATGAAGAGATAGAAAACGATTAAAATAAGTATCTCCCTACAGACGTCTAACGACGCCTTGTTGTTCTACTAAACACAGGTCAAACTGAACGCACCGAAGCAGAGCAACAGTGCCAAATTTTAGTACCAGGTTGCTTTCAATACTTTATCCCCTTCCTGGATTCTATCCACGACATCCATCCCATCCACTACTTTTCCAAACCGTGTGTAACTACCGTTAAGATGAGGCATCCACTGGTGCATTACAAAATACTGGCTGCCCTCGGTATCGGGACCGGCACTCGCTATCCCAACGGCACCGCGGACGAACTCCTGATCTGAAGCCTCGGTTGGAATGACAAAGTCGGGTCCGCCGAATCCATCATTTCTCTCAATATCACCGCCTTGGATTACAAAATTGGGAACCACCCGATGGAAAGGGACACCATCATAAGCATCCGCTCTGCTTAAGCTATCAATTGCCGCAACCGTAGCCGGGGCAGTCAGGGGATTCAATTGCATCTGGATTCTGCCCTTTTCGGTTTGCAAAGTTAAGACGGGATCTCTGCCCAACTCCCAAAGCCGCTGCCAATCAGGCATCAGAAATTTGTTGGCAGAATCTTTGGATACATTAATATCCCATCCGGCGCTGGCCAGTGATCGGTTAAGCGGGGCATAGTCTAAGGCAGCAAGGGAGTCTATTACCGGCTTCGCCTGCTCCTCAAATCGTTCGTTATACAGAGATCCAAAAGCTTGAAAGACTTCAATATCTTCGGGCAATGAAAAAGAAGATAACGACTGATTTATTTGATGAAAATCTTCGATGCCAAATAAATCCTCGTTACTCAGCAGAGAACTCGCGGTATAAGCAACCCCCCGATCCTCTTGCTCAAGCGCTTCAAAAATAGTATTTCGTATTTGCTCATGATGATCTTCATTCAAAGAACCATCTTCCCACAATGTGCTTAAACTTTGTAGTGCATACATTGTAGAAAGAGGTTCCCGTTTATTTACCAAGGCAGAAATTCGCTGTAAGAAATTCTTGGTCGATTCTATTTGCTGCCAAACAGCTAGTACTTCCGGCAACAAATAGTGATTTTGTTCTGAGATAGTTTTAAGTCGATCCCGGTAATCGGAAACAATTTCGGAATCCAAATCAAGAGCCGTTTCTACCGCCTTTAACCAAACCGCATCATTTAATGATTCATCCGGTATCATCGTATCGGTAATATATCCCGATAGATCGCCCCCTTCTCCGAGCTTTCCTTTCAGACTCTGCAACGTTCGAATTTGT
Organism: uncultured Balneolaceae bacterium; assembly: GCA_964648635.1. GTDB lineage: Bacteria > Bacteroidota > Rhodothermia > Balneolales > Balneolaceae > Fodinibius. The sequence continues at coordinate 10,458 of CAZYOD010000003.1, forward strand.
ACATGCGGATTGGCATTCGTTAACAAAATTTTTGCCGCCAGCTCATTGCGATTATTATCAAGTGAAATTTTCTCCACTGAAGTGGCCAGCTCATATGCCAGTTGTACTTGGGAATCCAGCATCTGTTCACCGTTATAGTAAATAGCCATTGCATACGTGGTGCGGGCAGGCAAAATTTTATTTACATACTGGTCCACATTCCGGCTGATTCCTGTTCCCATCAACTGCCAGCGGTTAAAAAGTGTATCGCGAGCTACGGAAGTTAATCGAGATTCATCCCCCCGATACCATCCGTACAAGAAAGCGCAGGTAGCATCATAATTTTCAGTGTCAAAGGCATTCTGAATAACTCGTATTTGCTCATCTTCCTCGACATCAAACTGGTTTATAAGCCGCCCGATAGCTAGAGCAAATTGGTATTCGTTACCCAACTCACTGTTGTCCATTTGCTCGAGGAAAAAGTCGAGCGTCTGTTCATTGCCCTGTTGCCCCAACACCCGGTCGATACCGAATCTGAAGCCCGGATTATCTGCCCAGCTCTGTTCAAGATGTTTGAGTTGTCGATCCGTAAACTCATGTTTACTGATGCCAAACCATGCAGCCTCGGTATTCTGCTTTTTAGCTAACTCAATGAACGGATTCAGGGAATCTATTGGAGTATTGGCTAAGGCTCTCCATGCCTGTTCCTGCACTTCCGGATGCTCGTGCGTCAAATAGGGCGTTAACGAAGTTGCATCACGTTTTGAGATAGACTCATATAAATCCGGATAAGAAGCGGTAAGCAACGAATCGGTAACCGGGGATGAACTTTTATAAATCCCCGGACCTGTGGAGTAGTTTAATACTACAATAATGCTGATTATAACTAACGTAAAGATTACCCAAACACGTAGCCTGGTGTATCTCATAACAAGAAATTAGTTGATTTATCAAAAAGAAGGATTGTGGTCTTCGACTTCTTCAACACGATCCTCTTCTTTTTTACGATGCACTGTATTCAGCTTTCCGTTGCCATCCTTTCGTGACTCGTGAAGCTGCGAATCTTTAATCCAGGCTCGCCCCCCATCATGCTGAAATCGCTTTGTGTTTTTGAACATAAAAGCCTGCTCGTGTAAATCAGGTAATTTCTTATCCATAACCTATGGTTTTCCTTCTATTCGATTTATTGGCAATAATACAATTTTAGCGACTATAATTCATAAGATTTTTTGCTTTGTTTTCAGGACCGAAAAGTTTATATTTGGCATTCTGTAGCCAAAAAAATTTACAACACAAAATTATTTGATTCGATGTACGCAGTAGTGAAAATAGGTGGACATCAATATCGCGTTTCAGAAGGCGATGTCCTGTTTGTTGATAAGCAAAGTGACGAGACCGATCAAAAACTTACATTTGATCATGTTTTGTTAATCAATGACGATAATAATGTAATCCTTGGACAGCCCATTGTAGAGGGCGCTTCTATCGAGGCCACTTTGCTCGATAATGTTAAGTCCGACAAAGTTATCGTCTTCAAGAAAAAGCGACGCAAAGGATATCGCGTTAAGCGAGGCCACCGACAGCCGATGTCTCAAATTGAAATCACCAAGATTTCAACTTCAGGGGGAGGAAGCACAAAATCCAAAAAGAAATCTGAAGCTTCTTCTAAATCAAAAGCTACAAAAGCTGATGAATCAAAAGCTGAAGGTAAAGTTTCGACAGACATGCTGGCGAAAGAGGCCATCAGTCATATTCGTGACAATGACCTGGAAGATCTAAAAGGTTTTATACCCGACAGTGAAGACCGGGTTACGGTGTTAGATGCATGGGAAAGTAAGCAAGAAGAATAACTTAGAAATTTAGATAGTTATGGCGCATAAGAAAGGACAAGGATCTACGAAGAACGGTCGTGATTCGATATCGAAGCGGCTGGGTGTAAAAAAGTATGGCGGAGAAGTTGTCAAAGCAGGAAACATTATCGTTCGGCAACGTGGTACTAAGTTCCACCCCGGCGAAAATGTAGGCCGCGGCGGTGACGACACGCTCTTTGCCAAAGCAGACGGACAGGTAGTATTTGCCCGCTCCCGCGGACGCAAGTTTGTTCATATTGAGCCTGTTTCATAAACGAATTACTGTTTTTATAAAAGCCTTGGTTTCTCAGAGACCAAGGCTTTTTTTATATTAGCTCATTATGTCTAAACAAATTCTGCCCGGCTTAACGGATCTGGAAATCGGCAATATCTACTGTATCGGCCGCAATTATGTTGAACACGCTCATGAGTTAGAAAATGAGGTGCCCGATGAGCCGCTTGTTTTTCTAAAGCCGACAAGTGCCATTATTTTTGATGGCGACCAAATCCGAATTCCTTCGCAAAGTATTAACGTCCATCATGAAGTAGAACTGGTTGTTGCCATTGGAAATGGCGGGAAAAACATCCCCAAACAAAAAGCGCTGGAACATGTAGCCGGGTACGCCGTTGGTATTGATGTGACGGCTCGCGACATCCAACAAATGGCGAAAGGAAAATCACACCCATGGACGATAGCAAAGGGGTTTGATACTTTTGCACCGCTCAGTTCGTTTGTGAGTAAAGATCAAATTGCCGACCCTCAAAACATTGATTTAAAAATATCGGTAAATGACGAGATTCGGCAATCCGACAATACAAATCTTATGATTTTTCCGGTGGCTGAATTAATCAGCTATTTGTCTTTGAATTTTACTCTGCAACCCGGCGATCTGATTTTTACCGGAACGCCAAAGGGCGTTTCCCCTATTACCCATGGAGATAAAATAGAAGCAACAATGAACGACGGCTTGACTTGCCTTACGGTAACTGTGAATTAACTTATGAAGCATATATTTCTCTTCCTCTGTATGATGATTGGCTTCTTTGGGGAAGCGATGCCCGCATTTGGCCAGCAAGAATTTGATCCCGGGGAAGCCCATTATCTTTGGCCCACTGAAGCCAGCTCATACCTTACTTCTACTTTTGCCGAAACCAGGTCGGCCCACTTTCATGCCGCTTTGGATATAAAAACATGGGGACAGCGAGGTTATGAGGTTTATGCCACGCGTGATGGAGTTGTAGATCGAGTTGCAATCGGCCCCAAAGGCTATGGTAAAGTTGTTTATCTCAAACATAATGACGGTTCTTACTCTGTTTATGCTCACTTACTTTCCTTCAATTCCGAACTTCAGCAGCTAGCTGATTCTATACGGTTTTCGGAGAATTATAGGTTTGAATTTGAACGGTTTTGGGGATGGAAAAATATCGAAGTTAAACAGGGAGATGTAATCGGCTACAGTGGAGCGTCGGGCATCGGACCGCCCCACCTGCACTTTGAACTTCGCACCCCTACTCATAAACCCTTTAATCCGCTCTTAACAAATTTAAGTGTCAAAGATAATGTAGCACCCCGTATTTCAGGAATTGCTATTGAGCCTCTGTCTCCCGAATCATCCATTGAAGGAGAAAACAAGATTTTTACCAAACGGGCTTGGGGACAAAAAGAGCATTATAATTTAGGAACTGTAGAGATCAATGGCCCCATAGGTTTGGGGATTAACGCTTTTGACAAATCCAACCGTGTGCATAACAGTTATGCGGTGTATGAACTAAGCATGTCTGTGAATGGGCGCGAGCTATTTACATCAAAAGTGGATAGCTTTTCCTATCACGAGACCGATCAGATGTTTATTGATCGCGTGTATCCCATTCTGCAGAAATCTGGTAAGGGATATCAGCGTTTGTATATCGCTGACGGGAACTCTCTGCCCTTTTATACCACCGATGAAAGTAAAGGTATCCTGGACCTTGAACCGGGTATTCACGATGTAAGAATCCGCGCAACTGATTTTTTTGGCAACTCCACCACTGCTTCTTTGACGCTAAACGTTTCAGAGAAGGATATCCCGTTGGCGGATTTATCAAAGGATTTATCTTCTTCGAAAAAATCAATACCTCCCTCTCACCAATGGAACTGGTTTCGGGATTGGCTTACACTTGATCAATCTCAGTGGCAACGCGTAACCATAGGATCAACTGACGCCGGTAAATTTATTCCGCATGACAATGGACTGGCAATCAACTTAAAAGAGTTGAATAACCTGTTTTTGAATACGCCCGACTTAGGTCCCCTAATGATGCGTAGAGTAATGCCAAATTCAACGACCTACGTTTCATCCGAGGATCTGCAAAATTTTACGATTTTTCCACCTCAGGCTTTTTATGATACAGTTTCGGTCGGTATGTCGGTCCGTAATCATAAACCAGATTCCATTTCTGTGGATTTACTACCGGAGGCCTATCCTACGCAAAAAGACTTTCAATTTTATGCCGGCAGAAGTCCGGATCTTACAGATACCGATCGTCTTTCGTTTTATTATCTCGACCGGGATGATCATGAATGGGATCTTGCCCCTACTGTTTTCAAAGAGGATTACATTGTAGTCGAAGCAGAGTCGCTGGGTTCTTTCGTAATGTTAAGAGATACTACCGCTCCCAAACTGTATGACCCACGGGTAGTCAAGCGCCCGGATGGCCAGTGGCTGGTGATGATTAAGGTCTTAGATAACTTGTCAGGCATCGATCACAATGCCACACAAATATCAGTGAACGGAGTGCGCGGGATTGCCGAATACGAGCCGGAAGACAATCGATTTGTTTATTACCACCCTGAGTTTGTGCCTTCCCCTACCTTGAATATTGAAGTCACAGCCTTTGATAAGATCGGTAATAAACGCTCGGCTGTTTTTCACATTGAAGATCATCCCGCAAAAAAATAAGGGGAAAAACATTTCTGCTTTTCCCCTTAAAATAGATTTTAATAATGGTTAAATATGTGCAATGCAGCCAATCTCTACTTTACAGTTTTTGGGTAACGTTTTAACGGCGACCGTTTCCCGTGCCGGTGGATTGTCCCCAAAATAACTGCCATAAATTTCATTTACTGTGCCAAAATTGTCCATATCATCCAGAAAGATGCTGCACTTAATAACCTGATCGAATCCCGAACCCGCCTCTTTGAGCACTGCTTCTAAATTTTTCATCACTTGTTTGGCCTGCGAGCTAACATCATCGCCTACGAACTCCATGCTGTCGGGATCGAGTCCAATTTGCCCTGAGCAGTAGATAATTCCATCATGAACAACCGCCTGACTGTAGGGACCAATAGCTTGTGGCGCATCAGAGGTGTGAATAATTTTTTTCATAATCTGTATTATTGTTTTGAGATTTATTTTGTTGATCGGTTAAAAACTCATTCACAAATTTTGCAAATTTTTCGGGATGCTCCATCATTGGGGCGTGCCCGCACTTATCGATCCATTTAAGACGAGCATTGGGAAGTTCGCTGTGAAATCGCCTGGCGACTTCGGGCGGGGTAATCTCATCATTTTTTCCCCAAACTAACAGTACCTCATGCTGAATGTTTGGCAGAAACTGCTCCATATTATATTCATGCGTATCCCGAGCGATAGTCAAAATATTTCGCAGCCTGGATGGATGGGTTATAACTTTAATAATATCGTCCACAACTTCTTCGGTGATAAATTTATCATCATAAAATGTAAGCGCTGCTTGTTTCCTAATATAGGAACGGTCACTCCGCCGGGGAAAGGTCGATCCGAAATCTTTTTCCTGCACACCTGAACTTCCCGTCAAAATCAGTGATGATACATTTTGGGGATGCTGAATTGTGTAATCTAAAGCCAGGTGTCCTCCCATTGAATTGCCCAATAAAATCGGGCGATTAAGTTCCATTGACTCTAAAAAGGCGTGCAGCCAATTAGTAAGTTTTTGAATAGAAACTTCACCGGAATCAAAATTATGAATGGGGATTGCCGGAACAAAAATATCATAACCATCTATATGTTTTATTAGGCTATCGTAATTACTGAGGCCACCAAACATTCCGTGCAAAAATACGAGAGCGTTGGCGTTATCATTTCCCTTTGCAATTTTTAAGTATTCGAAGCCGTTTTGATGGTGACTCTTAAATTGACTGTTGCCAAACATAAGCTTAATTGAGTTAATAAAAACACGTTGAAGACAATTGGTTAATATAATAATTTAAACCATTATATTGCAGAATGGACTATATATAGTTACTTTCTGCTTCTAAAGTATTTTCTAATAACATTGAATTTTACAAGAATATAACACCATGCTGATCAAAAAATTACCACATATACTCTTAACCTTACTTGTGGCCATTCTGATAGGATGTGGAACTTCAAATCCATTGGCCGATGAGGCAAAATCAAGTTATGAAGGTCAAAATTATGAGGAAGCTTTAACAGCGGCTGAGCAATCTATTGAAGAATATCCGGGAGATCCATCCGGCTACTTTTACAAAGCAGCTGCCTTGGGAGGTATTGCTGAATCTAAGGACGATCCTGCTGAGCGTCAAGAATATTATAAGCAGATGAATGAAACCTTTGATATGGCACAAAGTATTGCTGATACTTCTGAAAATGTGCCGGATGAAATTGAACGTATCCCTAGTGTAAAAGTTGCTTTCTGGCAAAGCGAGTTTAAACAAGGATATGATTTAGCTACCGATGACAGTCTCCAGGGTACCGTTGAGAATCCAATGGAAAAATCTGTTCAACACCTGCGCAATGCCACTGCTTTGCAACCCGACAGTGCAAGTACTTGGGATGTACTGGCACAAATTACTGCCCGCAATGAGAATTTTGAAGAGGCCGCTAGTGCAAAGGAGAAGTATATGAACATGATTCCTGAAACAGATGTAGATACCCTTGACTACCTGCAGTTAGGTAATTACTACTTTAATTTGGATCAACATGAAAAAGTTGTTGAAACTTTAGAGAAAGGGAAAGAGCAGTATCCCGGCAGTCGACAAATTGTTTCTTCTTTGACTGATGCTTACAACAGAATTGGAAAAAGCGAAAAAGCCTTGGAAACCCTGGAGCAACTAGTGGAACAGGAGCCGGAAAATCCTCGCTATCGTTTGGTAATGGGTACTAATATCTACCAACAGGCATTGCAAATACAGGATACGGTGGCAACAAATTCACAAGAAATTGCTGAACTTCAGAATAAGTTCCAGCAAGCAAATCCTTCTGAAAGAGAAGAGATTAAAAGTAAAATTCAGGAAATCAGCGACGAGAACGAAGAACTGTTGGATCGAATGCAAAAGCTGACTAAAAGAGCTGAAGAAGAAATTAAAACAGCATTAGAATACGAACCCAATAATCCCGATGCATACGAAACGCTGGGTGTTATCTATCAAAACAGAGCCAAAAGTTACTTTGATCAGCGAAATCGCGCCACCGATAATGCAGAGGCAGATAAGTATGACAAAATGGGTAAAGACACTATTCGTGAAGCCAAAGACTATTTCGAAAAGGCTGTCGAAATAAATCCTGATAACCAAAACTACTGGAGAAGCTTGTTCCAGATTTACACATTCCTGGGTATGGACGAAAAAGCTCAGGAAGCAATGGAAAAAGCTGACATGTAATAAGAACTGCAAAATTCACTTTTCTAACTCTCTCTACTTATGATTCATATTCCTACCCGAATTGCAAGCCTTGTGCTTGCATTCGGGTTCTTTATTGGTTGCTCGACATTACAATCCTCAAACTCAAATGCCCCCCAAGATTTATCCGCTAAAGAATTACAGCAACGAATCGATTCGCTTGACCAGCAAATTGATTCCGGAGAGGTAACTCCTGATTTATTATTCCAAAAAGGTAAGTTTCTGACAGAACTTGCTCAAAAACAATCTGATCCTGGTCGGCGTGCAACCCCCTATACCGAGGCACGAAAAGCGTTAACTGAAGCAAATGAATTATATCAGGGATCCGAAAAAGTGCAGGGACTTTTAAAAGTTACCTGGAGCAGTGAGCATAATGAGGGGGTTAAAATTTTGCAAAGTGATACGACCGGCAGTCCTGATTTCTCCCGAGCCACAGCGCATTTCAATAACGCCACGATTGTCATTCCCGACAGTGCTGTCTCCTATCAAATGAAAGCACGGGCGTTTTACAGAAATCAGCAAGAACAACAGGCCATTAATACGTTAGAAAAAGCTCGTGAAAATGTAGATGATGTTTCAACTCTGCTTCTGGAACAATTGGCCTTTTTGTATCTGGAAAATGACCAGCCCCGGAAAGCAATTGAAATATTTGAACAGGCAGAGTCATTTTCAGATCAAAATCTAAATCTGTTACATGGTCTTTCCAATGCCTATATCAATGCCGGAGAACATAAAAAAGCGGTAGAATTGCTGGATCAGCTCATTGAGAACAAGCCTGAAAATATAGTTTATGGCCAAACCTTGGCTATGGAGCTCTATTTTATAGCCTCAGAAGAATTAGATGCAATAGCATCTGATGCCGAAGAAAATGAGAATATTGATCAAGCCAAATTTTCCTCGGTTGATTCGCTTTTAGAGCGATCAGAAAATCAATTTGAACGCATTCTGGAAGAAAATTCTGAAGATGAAGAACTGAGACTTAGTTTTGCAAAATTTTATCACAACAGCGCATCAAAATACCAACAGTTACTGCCGCATGTTGATGCTTCTACAAAGGAGCAGATTGAACAAAAAATTGAACAGTATCTTTCTTCCTCAATTCCACTGTTGGAACAATTAGCTGAACAACGACCCGAAGAAAAAGAAATTTGGCAAAAGCTCTTTCAGGCCTATTCCTACCTCGGAATGGAAGAAAAAGCCCGCAACGCGAAGTCTAATTTTTAAATTTTCCGCTATGAAATTTAATACCAAAACTATTCACGCCGGACAAAAACCGGAAGAAACTTCAGGAGCAGTCATGCCTCCTATCTTCCAAACCTCCACCTATGCACAGGAGGCTCCCAATGTAAATAAAGGGTATGACTACGCTCGTGTTGGAAATCCTACCCGAACAGCTCTAGAAAAGTTAATTGCGGGACTCGAAGGGGCAGACGAATGTGCCTGTTTTGCCAGCGGATGTGCTGCAATGGATGCTGTTTTAAAAATGTTTCGTCCGGGAGATCAAATCATTGCATCAAATGATCTGTACGGCGGAACTTATCGGCTGTTCACCAAAGTCTTTGAACCGTTCGGTATCGACTTTACTTTTGTTGATATGACGGATATCCAAAAAGTAAAAGAAGCAGCAACCGACAGCGCTAAGCTTCTGTGGATTGAGACCCCGACTAATCCCCTGCTCCGGGTTGTGGATATTGAGGCATTAACAGATTTTGCGCAAGATAACAACATTTTATCGTTGGTTGATAACACATTTGCATCCCCTTACCTGCAGCAGCCATTGGAACTTGGGGCAGATATGGTACTGCATTCAACCACAAAATATTTAGGCGGTCACTCAGATATCATTGGCGGAGCAGTGGCAACCTCAAATTCTGCTATAATGGAGCAGCTTCGATTTCAGGTTAAAACTACCGGAGCAGTGCCCGGACCGATGGACTGTTATTTAACGCTGCGCGGAATTAAAACGCTTGCGGTCCGCGTACAACAGTCTGTTGATAACGCCAAAGAAGTTGCGGCTTTTCTGAATGATCACTCCGCCGTTGATGAAATCATTTATCCGGGTTTGGAAAGTCATCCCCAACACGACATTGCCCAAAAGCAGATGAGTGAATTTGGGGGAATGGTTTCATTCTCACTTAAAGATGATTCCCAGGAATCAGCTAAAGAATTTATGAGCCGTACAACCGTTTTTACCCTTGCTGAAAGCTTGGGTGGCGTAGAATCTTTAATTAGCCATCCTGCTTCGATGACTCATGGCTCGATTCCCAAAGAAGTACGCGAGAAAGCGGGACTTAAAGATTCCCTAATCCGACTTTCAGTGGGCATCGAAGATGCTGAAGATCTTATCAATGATTTAGAGCAAGCTTTCGAATAAGAATTAATTAGGCCACATTTTTAATTTAAAAATATCTTGATATGCGTAATGTAGTTATTGTTGAAGCTAAACGTACCCCTGTCGGATCGTTTGGTGGAAGTTTATCTTCGTACTCTGCTCCTGAATTAGGGGCCGCTACGATAACTGAACTCATTAAATCCACAGGAATAAAACCTAAAGACATCCAGGAGGTAGTCTTTGGAAATGTCTTAACAGCCGGTATCGGACAGGCTCCCGCTCGTCAGGCGACTTTAAAAGCCGGGCTTTCGGAGCTCACTCCTGCCACTACAATTAATAAAGTATGTGCATCCGGGATGAAGGCTATCATGATCGCAGCTAATCAAATCCAGCTGGAAGAAGCCGACGTTATTGTTGCCGGCGGGATGGAAAGCATGAGTAATGTCCCCTATTATCTGCAAAAACATCGTTTTGGCTCCAAACTGGGTCATGCCCAGGCCGAAGACGGCATTATTAAAGATGGGTTGTGGGATGTGTATAATGATTTCCACATGGGAAGTGCCGCTGAAATTTGTGCAAGGGATTGCAATATCAGCCGCGAGCAGCAGGATGAGTTTGCCATTACCTCTTATAAACGAGCGATTAAAGCACACGAAGAGGGTTACTTTGATGACGAAATTATTGAAATAAAGATCAAAGACCGTAAAGGTAATACATCCAAAGTAAAAATGGATGAAGAGTTAGAGCGGGTAAATTTTGATAAAGTTCCAAAGCTGAATCCCGTCTTCGAAAAAGAAGGAACCGTAACGCCGGCCAATGCCAGCAGTATTAACGATGGGGCTGCCGCTGTACTTCTGATGAGTGAAGAAAAAGCCAACGAACTCGGCTTGACTCCCATCGCCCGGATTGCAAGTCAGGCAAGTGCGGCCAAACAACCCGAATGGTTTACTACGGCACCGGCCGACGCCATTCCGAAAGCGTTAAAACGGGCCGACATCAGTAAAGATGATGTAGACCTTTTTGAAATCAACGAAGCCTTTTCGGTGGTATCTCTGGCCAATAATCAAATTTTAGAACTCGATCCCGAAAAGGTAAACATACATGGCGGCGCTGTAAGCATTGGACATCCTATTGGATGTTCAGGTGCCCGAATTATGGTCACCCTTATTCATGCACTCAAACGCACCGAGGGCAAATACGGCTGCGCAGGCATTTGTAACGGTGGCGGCGGAGCATCATCAATGGTTGTAGAGATGCTAAATTAAGTTCTTCAACTCCTTAAAGGCAGGATGATTCTTTTCATCCTGCCTTTTTTATTTTTGTATTATTCTAATAACTTATATTAGTTATTATCAGCATTGACAGAAAATCATTGTTATAAGACGTTGCGTGATATTTGAGTTTACTTTTAACTGCGTTTGACTATGACTAAGAAAATTTTATCAGCTTTAACCTTTCTGTTTGCCTGCACAAGTTTAACTTTTGCTCAAGTGGGGATTACAGCCGTTCCTTTTCTTCAAATTGAGCCTGATTCTCGGAGCGCGGGAATGGGCAATACGGGCGTTGCTCTCGCGGACAATGCTTCAGCCGTTTTTTGGAATCCCGCAGGATTGGCTTTTCAAAAAGGCAACCAAATCAATATTACACACAGTGAATGGCTACCGGCTTTTAATGCGGATCTTTTTTATGATTACGTGGTCGGCAAATATCATGTAGAAGATATTGGTACTTTTGGAGCTCATTTTACTTACCTGAGTCTGGGTGAGCAGGTTCGGACCGATGAAACCGGGCAACGAATCAATCGTTTTAAGAGCTATGAGCTTGCAACGGGAATATCTTATGGCTTAAAATTGAACAATAACTGGTCGCTGGGTACAGGTTTTCGTTTTATTTACAGCAGCCTGGCGGATGGAAATGTGAGCGGTCAACAAATCAATCCAGGATCCAGTATCGGTGTCGATATTGCTGGAATGTATCAATCTGATGTCTTTTCCTTTATCGGGAATGAGGCTAATCTTAATGCCGGCCTAAATATATCAAACATCGGTCCGGGAGTACATTATACTGATAACGCCCAAAAAGACCCTTTACCTACTTTGTTTCGCATCGGCTGGGCATTGAATACCAACCTGGACAAGGACGGCATTCATGAACTGACAATTTCTAGTGATATTTCGAAGGTGATGGCTCGTCTTGACTCGGATGGAAACCCCAAAAACGTTATGAATTCATTGTTTTCTTCTTGGGGAAGTTATACTCGAAATACCGGTACAGGAGAGGTAACTCTTTCGCTTCCGCAGCAATTAATGATCGCTACGGGAATTGAGTATTGGTATAATGAGTTATTTGCTGTACGCGGCGGCTACTATTATGAGGATCCTAATAACGGAGACCGCCAATATATGACACTCGGAGCGGGAATTCGCTATAAATTTGTAGGTATCGATTT
>CAZYOD010000003.1:22826-28653 GCA_964648635.1 uncultured Balneolaceae bacterium
TTTTTAAGACATCGTATTCACAGCCAATACTCCTCAACTTAGCCATGCGGCTCTACGCTGGCAGAAAATTCAACAACAGTTATCGGCTGGCCGGGAACATGATAACCCTGATTATACTAAATCATATTGTATTGGCGTTCGATGCATTTCTGACCGTCGAGGTTAACAACAGCCGCTTGAAGGCGGACTCAAACTTAGGGATCCACGGCAGACATTCGCTTAAATTTCATTTTTAAACAGTCGTTAAAGAACCGTATTTTCACAGCATGTTAGCACAAATAAAATCATTACTTACCAGTAAAAAATTATATATCGGCATTGGCTCTTTGATTGGCCTGGGGGCCCTATTTCTTATATTGCTGGATTTCGTAATCATGCCGGCCTACACCAACTACGATGAAGGAGTAAGTGTGCCGGATGTATCTCAGGTTTCTCTGGAAGAAGCACAGCAAAGACTAACCTCTTACGGACTGCGATATGAAGTCTCTGATCGGAGATCAAATTCAGCTTATCCTGCTGATTATGTGATAGACCAAACTCCGGCTGCGGCAGATATCGTGAAGCCGAACCGAAAGGTTTATTTGACAGTTAATACGGTTACGAATCCCACGGTGGAAGTTCCGAAGGTGGTCAATCTCTCCAAACGAAACGCCGAAATTCAATTGGAAAACTACGGATTAAGAGTCGGTACTATAAGCTATGAATCATCTCGGTTCAGAAGCAGCGTACTCCGTCAGTCAATCCCGCCCGGTGAAATTGTCCCCAAGGGAACACAAGTAGACCTTGCTGTTAGTGACGGATTGGGAGAAAAAATGGTTGATGTCCCCAATATAAAAGGACTTCGTCTTGCCGAGGCACAGCAAAAACTACAAGAAGCAGGGTTACGGATCGGTGACTTCAGGTTTCAACCCAGCAAGGAAGAGTCCCCAAACGTGATTTTGGATTATGAACCTAATAAAGATCAAGTTGTGGAAGGTACTACGGTGAAGCTTATTATTTCGGAACGGTATGAAGTTAAAGAAGAAAGTGAATCGGGGGCTGTCATCGACACCACAACAAATGTATCCAGTCCTGATACCTCAAATGACAATCAATAACTTATGGATTTTCAACTCCCTATTTTAGCTCCGTCCATTTTAGCTGCGGACTATACCAAACTTGGCGAACAGATTGACGAATGCAACAAAGCTGACGTACAGTGGTTGCACTGTGATATTATGGACGGTCACTTCGTCCCAAACATCAGTTATGGCCCTAAGTTTGTTGAGGCAGCCGGCAGCTGTACCGATGCTTTTCTGGATGTCCATCTGATGATTGAAAATCCGGATCAATACATCGAATCTTTTGTAGATGCCGGTGCCGATCAGATAACGGTGCATCAAGAAGCGTGTCCACATCTTCATCGGACAATACAAAATATCCATCAACATGGAGTTACCGCAGGTGTGGCACTAAATCCGGCAACTTCGCTTCAGGTAGTTGAGCCGATTATGAATGATGTAGATTTAGTGCTCCTTATGAGCGTAAATCCCGGCTTTGGGGGACAATCATTTATTGAATCAACCTATCGGCGGATACAGCAGCTGCGAAAAATGCAGGACGAACAGGGAGCCGGATTTATAATTGAAGTTGACGGCGGTGTAAACTTGGATAATATTGAAAAAGTAACCCAGTGCGGAGCTGATGTCCTGGTAGCAGGCAGCGCTGTTTTTAAGGCGAAAAACATCAACAAACGTATTGAAAAGCTCTCAAAACAAGCAAAAATTGGAAAAAGAACGATAGTATAACGGCCTCTCCATTTGTTTGATGTATTTCGAATACGCTTTACAACATTTTCATACAATTTCATTATTTTTGGTAAACAGATTTTGAATAAAACCTGAGGAAGTTTATCGCAAACCAATCTACTGTCAGCAACGATACCTATCAGATTGACAATGTGGAGCCCGTTCTAATTTTAGGCTTCCAGGATGAACATCTGAGAAAGGTAGATGAGGCTTATCCCAATACGAAGTTAACAGCGCGTGGAAGTGGTATAAAAATATCCGGTCCGGAGGAAGATCGTAAGGAACTTATTGAAATTTTCTCTGAGCTGGAACGTATGGCTTCCCGCAACGGCGATCTTACCGAGAGCGATGTAGACACTGTGCTTGCGTTAAAGCAGGGCGACCGGGAACCCGAAAAACCAAATCCCTTGCGCGATACGCGAATTTCGGGAGACTTTATCCTCAATACTCACTCCGGAGAACAGGTAACAGCGAAAACGCCGGGACAAAAACAGATCGTAAAATCTGCAGTCGCAAATGATATTGTCTTTACCATCGGACCTGCGGGTACCGGCAAAACCTACACCTCGGTAGCTCTGGCGGTTAAGGCCTTGAAAGAACGAAAAGTCAAAAAAATTGTATTAGCACGCCCTGCCGTAGAAGCCGGTGAAACACTTGGGTTTCTACCCGGCGATCTTCGTGAAAAAATTGACCCCTACTTACGTCCCCTCTACGATGCGCTTGAGGATATGATTGAATACGACAAGCTGGAATTGTATCTGGCCAAAAATATTATTGAGATTGCCCCCCTTGCCTACATGCGCGGACGCACCCTCAACAACGCTTTCGTTATTTTGGATGAGGCCCAGAATGCCACTAACATGCAGATGAAGATGTTTCTGACACGCATCGGCTTTAACAGCAAAGCGATCATCACGGGTGACATTACCCAAACCGACCTGCCTCGTAAACAGCACTCCGGATTGATATCTATTCAACGAATTCTCAAAGATATCGACGGCATTTCTTTTGTCTATTTGGACGAGAATGATGTGGTTCGTCACAAGCTGGTTCGCGATATTATTGAAGCCTACGACAAGTACGAGAATAAGAACGACAAATAACTGATATGGCAACACAAACGTTGACGGCACACCCGCTTTACGAAGGGACGTTCAGTGTCGGTTTGGATAAGAAGTTCAACCGGATCGATCGAGATGACCCTCCCGCAAAAGGGGCGCTTAAAATATCACTCAACCCCTTTTTAATACAATCCGGGGATAAAAATATTTTGTTTGATGTGGGAATCGGCGACTTCGGCGAAGATACGAGTACCGATATCATTAAAGAAAATCTTGCGAAGCGTGGATTAACTGAATACGATATTACAGATATTTTTGCCAGCCATTTGCACTACGATCATATTGGCGGACTGGCGGGGCGATCCTCCGGTTTTTGGGAACTCACCTTTCCCGATGCTAACCTGTGGGTTTCAAAAAAAGGATGGCAAAAAGTGATGAGCATGGACGAATACTATGATGATGAAAAGACGGAGTTTGCCCATTTTCTCGACGCCAAAGCTAACCTTCAATACTTGGACGAAGAAGATCAGCCTTATCCCGAGGTTGCCGTAAAAAAGATTGGCGGGCATACCGAATTTTCTCAAGTTTTGCTTTTTGACGATGGTAAACAAAAATACCTGATGGCTGGAGATGTACTGGCTACACGCGGAGAAGTAAATCGCAAGTTTGCTGCCAAGTACGATTTTGATGCCGACCAAAGCATCAAAGTGCGAAAGGAGCTCATCCAAAAAGCTTATGAAGAAAACTATACTGTGATGGGCTACCACGATTCGCACCACCCACTATTTAATCTTACAAACTACGACGAGCAGCAGGGATACAAAATTGAACCCATTTAATAATCATGTCGATACCTGACTTTGCGGATGAAATCATTGGCTTTCTAGACAAACAGGATCTCCCCTCAAACATTGAAGCCGCTGTAATATTGGGCTCGGGGCTTGGCGGATTCACCGAACATATTAGCAATCCCCATACCTTTTCCTATCACGATATTCTCGGAATGCCCGTTTCTTCTGTACAGGGACATGCCGGTGAACTTATTTTCGGGAATGTAAACGGCAATACGGTGATGGCGTTTTCCGGACGATTTCACCACTACGAAGGTTTTTCATTCGAGCAGACAGCAACACCCGTTTATATAGCCAATGCATTGGGGGCAAAAAAACTTATTATTTCAAATGCTGCCGGAGCTATAAATACTTCTTTTTCGGTCGGCGACCTGATGGTTATAAAGGATGTGATACGAAATAATCTTTCGATTTCTCCACGCGGCTACGGGAAGCATAAATACCTACATCATCAATGGGTGAAAGATGTAAGGAATCTGGCGGCAGAACTGGGTTTGGTTACCCAACTGGGCACGTATATGTACGTAACCGGCCCAAACTATGAAACCAAAGCAGAAATCCGTTCCTTCCGCCGTATGGGGGCCGACGCCGTCGGGATGTCCACCGCTACCGAGCTTTTTGAAGCTGCGCGTCTGGAGCTTAAAAGCGTTGCTATATCCCTTATTACCAATATGTCCACAGGCGTAACGGGCGAAAAGCTGGATCATGCTGAAGTTAAAGAAGCCGCCGATGCCCGAAAGGATGATTTTGCTAAGCTGGTAAAGAAACTAATAGCTGAATTGTAGTATTTGAATCGTTCCACAGCAGAGCTACGGAACGAGAATTAGAACTCAGGAAATATACAGTACGCTAAATATCCAATGATTTCTGGCTACCGTATTTTTCCAGATACTTCTCCAGCTTTACTTTTTTGCGCGTAGATTCGCTGGTCATATATCGCACCTTCCCATAAATAGGACGCTCCTGCCAGGCCCGATCAAACCGACCGAAAATCCAAAAGATACCCGAATAACTGTTGGGATCTCGGCCGTCAATAGCGTACCGATTGTTTAGTTCAATGAGATAAGCCAACGCTATTTCGGGATTAGGCGTCCACTCCAGTACTTTTTTGCCCCATAGCATACGCAGGTAATTATGTATAATCCCCTCTTCGCGAAGTTGCGTCTGGGCCGCGTTCCATAGTTCATCATGCGTTTGAGACCGGGCAAATTCTTCCAGCTCATAAAGATGCTCACGCGGATCATCTTTATGCTTTTCCAGCGACTCCAACGCCCAATCCGGCAATGACTCATACTGATCATAATTCGGCTCATGATGGGCAAAATGAAATCCCACCTCCCGCCAGGTTATCAGCTCATCCAAAAAAGTGTCCACATTGGGATCTCCGTTAAAAAATCCTCCCGTAGATCCCTTATTAAAAGTGATGCTGTCTAAACTCCAACCCACAGGCTGACGATTGAGCACAGCATCAACAATTTCATATTCCGAAATTTTTCCAAAATGCAGCCAGGGACTTAATCCGCTCGTCATGTTTTCATCGGGATCATTACGCTTGTCAGCATATTCCAAGAGGCCGTAATCAAGAAATTTATCCAGTGCCTCCAGCGCTGCTTGTCGTGTCCCCTCCAATCCGATTTTACCAACCTCATGATTAATCGGTAGTGAATTGATAAAGGATTCAGGGTTCTCTAAGAGCGGCTCTGCAGATGGATATCTCTCTAAAAACTCAGAACCTAACTCAGCATTTTGCCGGTTTTCCAGATCAGCCAGTGGGTTTTCTTTCGGGGGATGCGTGAAACATTCCAAAAAATTTCGCTGCATAATCTTACGAAAGAAGTAAGCATTGTAGGGTGCCTTATCCGTAAGTCCCATTGGTATTAAGCCATTGGAGTCTACCGTGATGTATGGTTTATCCATTTTTTGACCCACCCTTTCGTTATGGTCTCGAATGATAAACACCGGATATTCATCAGAAATTACCAGTGCAGCATTCTCGGCCAGAGAATATAGTAACCCTTTCCCCGCTCCCGGTTCATCTTCCAAGAAAAAGTAGTAATTGATCTCATATTGTTCTGCATATTGCACGTTTTCTGCCATCCCTTCCATAAGAAAGTGGTGAAAACGATCC
>CAZYOD010000004.1:0-15490 GCA_964648635.1 uncultured Balneolaceae bacterium
TTAGAGTCTGATAGCCGTAGGTATTGTAAGAAACGGAAGCAAAATAAACAGATATTGTATACAGCCGGATACTTTAGAAGAGGTGCATTAAAAGGCAATACCTGTTCACACCGCCTGAAGTCCTTTACTCACACTGTCAATTAGACTTAGTTACCGTTTTGGTCTAAGCAACGACAGTTAAAATAAAGAATTGTCAACTTAGCATTGTGAAACAATGGAGAATTATTCCGTCAATCAGCCATTCTGAGCTAGCCAACTTTTTAATGCCTGACTAACCAAAGAAGAATAAAACATCTCTTTTCTATCAGCGGTAGTCTTAATTCTATCAACAAGAGTTATTTCTAAACTATAGCTGACGACTTTTTTCTTTGGTTCGTTTGGGATGGGTTTCTGGCGATTACTGGTAGTGGAAGAGGAATACTGCGTTTTTTTTGTCTGCCTGGATCTTGACACTCCTAAATCAGGAATAAATCCCATAGAACTGTTGTTAGATTTAAATCCTATCGGACTGCTACCTAAACTTTTCTTTTTTGACATAATATGCTGATCCCTTCTTTTTTTGGACTAGCCTTGTCCATTTCTTATTTCTTTGGCTAATGCATCATAATCTTTTGCTCCATGGCTATCAGGCGCGTACTCAAAAATTGTTTTATGATGACTCGGAGCTTCTGCCAACGCTACGTTGTCCCGAATAAGGGTGTTGAAAACCTTATTTCCAAAATAATCCTGGATATGATCAACAACTTCTTTATTAAGATTTTTTCGATTATCAAACAATGTGCAGATAATGCCTGTAATCTCTATATCAGGGTTTAGTCGTTCCTTGACAACCTGAATAACATCCATCAGCTTTGAAAGCCCGTGCAGTGCCAAATACTCCGATTGTAGCACTATAAAAATTTCTTTCACCGCTGTAAAAGCGTTAAGCGTTAAAAGTCCCAGGTTAGGCGGACAATCTATCAGGATATAATCATAATCCTTTGAGAACTTATGCATAGTGTTTTTGAGCAATGTCTCGCGGGCCGGTTCATTGGCAAATTCCATCTCTGCCCCGGATAGATCTATAGAAGAAGGCATGATATCAAATCCATTGTGACTGATAATAGCCTCATCGGGCTCAACCTCCCCTTTCAGCACATTATAAACACTGTGTTCTAATCGATTTGAACTTAACCGCAACGAATACGTTAGATTTGCTTGCGGATCCAAATCAACCAATAACACTTTCTTTCCTTGACGGCAAAGTCCCGCACCCACATTCACTGTTGAGGTCGTTTTCCCCACTCCGCCCTTTTGGTTGGTAAAAGCAATTGTTTTCATAGTACTAGTCATTTGTATTTCCCGAAAATCCAATTATTAATTAATAAATCTGGGAGAACCGACTCCCAACACTTTAAAGAGTCCTTTGCCCCGCCGTTGTTACAACTTTATTAATTTTTTTTAATATTTAATAAAATTTTCATGAAACACCAAACCAAAAGGAATTACAATTAGACGTGTACTATGCAAATACCCTTTTAAGAAAGGACAGCAGTCATTGACAGCAAGTATTTTTATAAAAGATTGGGAAAAAAATACTCAATAATAACTTGCACAACATAAATAAGCGCTACTAATCCCCCGGCAAACAAAACAACTGCAATAGCTATTGCTTGTCCTTCCGAAAGACCTTTTTTTGAAGCTTGATTTTCCTTTTTTGACATATTGCCTCCTCTTTTAACTAACTTATCCCCAATCTATACGAACTGCCAGTAACTTTCAACTGCACAATCAATCTCTATTTTTTTGCTCCCCTAGAAAATGTACCTTTGTTATTCCGAAAACTAATCAGCCGGTAAATCTTTAATATAGCTATGAGCACCTCAGTAACCGTTCAGGAAGATATTCATAACATATGGAAAACAGGATCTATTATCTCGGCCCTGCTGTGTATCATTTTATTCTTGTTGTACACAAACATGGATGATCCTTTTTGGACTGGAATTTTACGTTTGGGAGCTTTCGTATTCTTTGCAGTTGCTATTCTCGGTGGATTAAAACTGATGGGCAGTTCGCTGAGAGTTACCCTTAGCTTTACTGATGAGTTTCTGTTAGTAACGTATCAAAAAAATGAAAAAGTAGTTCACGAAGAGCAGTTTAAAAGAGAAACCATTAAAAAAATATTTACGGCCAGCCCCCGCGGAAATCTCCTTTATGCTTATCTGCAACCCTCTTCCAAAATTTTTAAGGTAAGCTTCACAGACACCTCAAAAGATTTATATCTTTTTGAGTTCGGAGGACGTCCCCTATTGTTTGATTCCGCCTCTCAACAGACCATAACAAGTTTTCTAAAAGAATTAAAAATCGACAATTGACTCCAGTCACTACTATCCTTCGTATGGAAGGAAATGGCAGGATTCTTAAATTTATTCATCATATTTTTGGGAAAGTTCCTAATGTTTTTTACCTCTTGCAAAGGTTTATTATTTCAACAACATTTTTCCCAAACTTTTTAACCCAACAGTAAAAAGATGAATAGTATTAAAAGACTCAGCGTTTTTTGTTTATCAGTATTAATCTTTGCAAGCTGCTCTAATGCTGACTATGACCAGCAAGCTAAAGAGCTTGCTCAAAAATTTATTATTGTTGACGGGCATGTGGATGTCCCCTACCGATTGACCAATGAATGGGAAGATATTTCAGAATCTGCTCCCGGAGGCGATTTTGATTATCCCCGTGCCAAAGAAGGTGGACTTGACGCACCCTTTATGTCGATTTACATACCGGTAGAATACCAGAAAACAGGCGGGGCTAAAGCTTTGGCTGACAGCCTCATTGATATGGTAGAAGGCATTGCCTCTGACCATCCTGACAAATTTGCTGTGGCTACCTCTCCCGAACAGATTAAATCACAATTTGAAAAAGGACTTATCTCACTTCCGATGGGTATGGAGAATGGGGCCCCTGTTGGAGAAAGTCTGTCAGATCTGGAATATTTTTATGACCGCGGTATCCGGTACATAACATTGGCTCATGCAAAAGATAATCGCCTGAGTGACTCATCATATGATACAACCGATGATACCCATAACGGGTTGAGTGACTATGGCGTAGAGGTTGTTAAAGAGATGAATCGCCTGGGTATGATGGTGGATGTTTCCCATATTACTGACAGCGCATTTTACGACGTTCTGGATGTTACCGAAGCCCCCGTTGTGGCTACCCACTCCTCGGTTCGACATTTTACCCCCGGATTTGAGCGTAATATGAGCGATGATTTGATCCGTAATCTGGCAAAAAACGACGGCATAATCATGATCAACTTTGGCTCAACTTTTCTGGATAGTGCATCCAGTAACAGCGCCGACCGGGTTTCCAATGAAATCAATCAAAAAACCAAAGAGCAAGGCCTTGAACCCGGCAGTGAAACAGCCCGACAATTTGAGCGCGAATATTTTAAGGATAACTTTCAGTTCAGCACTGTCCAAAAAGCTGCCGATCATATCGATCATGTTGTAAATCTGGTTGGGGTTGAGCATGTAGGACTAGGATCGGATTTTGACGGTGTTGGACCTACTCTGCCGGAAGGATTAAAGGATCCGTCTGATTATCCCAATTTAATTGCTGAACTTTTGAAAAGAGGATATACTGAAGAAGACATTCAGAAAATATGCTCCGGCAACATCTTCCGCGTATGGAATCGTGTTATCGAAGTGGCAGAAAATTCATCCGCTGAAAACACATCTAAATAATTCGTAGTTGTTTTTTGCATAATCCCCGGCAGCAATATTGTCGGGGTAATTTTGAATACAAAATTTTGTAATGCCAGATATTATAAAACCCACTCTTTTGTTAAATGAAGAGATTTGTAAATCTAACATTCAATGGTTGGCAGATAAGGCAAAAGCGAATAATCTGACCTTTAAGCCGCATATGAAAACCCACCAATCAGCAGAAATAGGTGGATGGATTCGAGAAGCCGGCGCCGATGCAATAACTGTTTCTTCGGTAGCCATGGCAACCTATTTTGCGCGACACGGATGGAGTGATATTACCATTGCTTTTCCTGCAAATGTCAGGGAAAGCAAGCAAATTGACGCGTTAGCTGCTGAAGCAACAATTACCTTGCTTGTAAATAGCTCAGAAACAACTGAGTTGTTAGACAAAAGCCTTTCCCATTCCGTCAATGCATATATTGAAATTGATACCGGTTCCCAAAGATCAGGACTTCCCTCTACCAATAAGAGGGAAATTGCGGATTTGGTCAGGAACATTAAAAACGCGGAAAAGCTAAAGTGGGTTGGCTTTTATTCTCACCCGGGGCATTCTTATCAAGCCAGATCAAAGAAAGAGATCCTTGAAATCCATAATTCTGTGACACAACAATTTCAAGAGTTAAGGAATGAATTTTCTACGCTCAGTGATCATTTTGAGGTTTGTATGGGTGACACTCCCTGCTGTTCTGTAGGAACTGATTTTGACGGTATTGATGCTATGAGCCCCGGCAACTTTGTCTTTTTTGATCTCATGCAGCATCAAATCGGAAGTTGTGAAATTAGTGATATTGCTGTTGCAGTGGCTTGTCCTATTGTGGATAGATATCCGAGTCGGGATGAGTTGGTGATTTACGGTGGAGCGATTCACTTTTCAAAAGAGAAATTAGCTGAACAAGAATTTACTCATTTTGGAAAAGTTGCTTCGGAAAAGAACAATCACTGGCATATAGAGGATAAAAACTCATACCTAAAGCGTTTATCGCAAGAACACGGAATTGTGAAATGTTCAAAGGGATTATTTAGCGAATATCAAACCGGTGATACTATTTCAATTTTGCCGGTACATTCCTGCCTAACTGCTAACCTGATGAAAGAATTTTCAGTAGTAGATGGAAAGAGTATCCATCAGTTTACCTAAATATAAAAGAGACGTCGGTTGAGACGTCTCTTTTATCTTAATTCAAAAGTGTTGCGCTACTTATCGCTAAATAACCAAGCATCCGAATTTTCATGCTGCTTTATATCCTCTAACGCTGACCTTGCCGTTTTCTGGTCATCAAATTCACGATAAGCTACATACGTTAAGTTAGAATTGGATTTCTCCAGCAGCACCGGATTAAAGCCATCATTCTTAAGTTGATCTCTGAAATGACGGGCATTTTCGGTATCTCTAAATGAGCCGCCAATAATATAGAATTTACTCGACGTTGGTTTATCCTTATCAACGTCAGACTTAGGTTCTGGCTTGGACTTCTGTGTTTCTTTACTGTCTTCTACAGAATCCGCTGAACTTTTTTCTGTATCTTGTTGATTACTTCCCCCGAGATTCAGTTGTACTTTAGGAACCTCAATTTCAGGATCCTGTACTGCTGAGGGCTCGTCAACATTTTCACTATTGGTCGTTTTTTCCTTCTCTTCCGGTTGAGGTTCAGGTTGATCTTTCTTTTCCGTGAGCTCATCTTCTGTAGACTGTTTATCAGCATTTTCATTAGGCGGATTACCAGGCACTTCTTCTTCACTGGCTTCCAAATCTAATGCTTCGCTAAGATCCTCTCCTTGCATTATCTTATCGCTCTCTTCGACATCACGTCGATTTTGCTGACGTTGTTCATGCAGAGCTCTAAATTTATTAGTAATCATACCTTCTTCTATCCGCTCGGGGATTGTAGGCTCTATTGAGACCTGCAAAAGAATCACGAGTTCCCGCATAAGAAAATCATTAGAGGTATAACCGAAGAGATATCGGAGCCCAAAAAACCATGGGGGCAAATCTTTAAGAATGGGAATTCCACGACGAACCTGTGATTTTTCGGTACGATACAATCCTGCAATTACTGTTGCTTGTTCATCAAGCAACAAGGCTTGAGTTTCTGCCTGCTGTTTATTGATAATCGTACTTACAGGATCGGGCTGGGCAGATGAACGTTCCGCAACAATATCCAGGTGGACAAATGTAGTATCATTCTGCTCAATAATTTGTGGAGTGACTTCAAGGATAGTACCGACACTAAAAAATTCTTCGACTACATTCCCTGCAAAATCTCGCTGCTTTACAGAAAAATCCTGTCCCACCTGAATTCGCCCAGGCTGCCCGTCCATCACCTTTACAGTGGGCGATGCAAGAATTTCACCCAGGTTCTCCGCTTCAAACGCACTAAATAAGGACTGAACGCTTATGCCCGTATTTCCGATTTCACCGAAATTTAAAACCGCCTCGAAAACTCGTTGGGATACGTTTGAGGCTCCTTCGGAATTTACCTGCACAAACGGTCCATCACCAAACTCACTTGAAGGGACTTGTACACCTTCCTGACCAGCATCTGTTACTTCTGCAGGTGTGTTTTCTGAAATCGTCGACCAATCAACCCCGATCTCTTGTAAAGCTCGGCGGTTACCTTCAAAAAAGACGGCGTTAATACGCACTTCCTTTGTTTGAGTGGTTGCAACAGGACCCTCTCCATCAGGCCCATCTGCACCACCACCGGCAGACTGCTGACGTTGAGACTGTCCCTCTTGTTGCGGTACTACGATTTCATAAAAATCAGGATTTTCTACCAGTTGTAGCTCTTTTACTCGCAATATCAGCTTCAGGGCATCCATCCAGTGCTGTGTTGAAATGGAGACACCGATGTCTCCCTGCGTATCGGTACGGTCAATAATTGCTTTATTGCGATGTTTTTGAGAAAAATCATTTATAACATCAATGGCCCGCGCAAAAGAGGTAGTTCTGTCGAAGGTAACCACCTCTTCAGGATTCGTATATTCCCGTACAGGTAAGTTATCGGACTGCGTTTGAGCAAAACCCGTACTTGCAAAAAAGAGTAAATAAACAAATGGTAAGAGCCTAAACAACGTATTTGATTGCATACTAGCCATTTTCGTTTTCGTCTTCGTCTTCTTCATTATTAACCTGCAGGGTTACCTTTTCTATAATACCACCCTTGTTCAGAACAAAAGTAGCAGATCCTTTATGGACATTAAGAGATCGCAATTTCCCCAAATAAACCTCATCACCTTGGGAAAGTTTTCGCAGCATTCCCGATTGGTCTAAAAGAAATATACGGTTACCACTAACAGCAATAAGTGTACTTGCCTCAACATTAATTCGATTATCGGAATTTTCCTCGACTGCGCGAATCAATGGGAAGAACGGATTATATACTGATCCGTAAATATCATTTGTGATAGCCATAGAGGTATTTTCAAAACCAGCCCGGCGGTCGTACAAACTTTTTAAAGCGAAAGTAAAGTTCACTTTACCATACGACTCCAACTCATTAATGGGGTTAATAGTTATATTTTCAATTTTGTTGAGCGGAGCGCTTAATTCAATACGGCGTATAAAGTTGATCACATTACGATAAAACCCCTGACCGGTTACCTGCATGGATATTACCCCATGTTGTTCCATCTTAGTTGAATCCGAAAATGAAAAGGTAAAATCAGCGTACGATGATCCTCTGCTGATAGAGTTCAAAAAATGATACACTTGATCTTCATTATGCGTGGGATAAAGTGATTTATCAAAATTTTCCAGATAATCAGTGGCCTCTTCAAATTGGTTCAAAACCATCGGATGCCGATCCGCTATTTCCTGTTTATTTTGGAGTTCCGTTTGTTTTTGGTCAGCCTCTTTTTGCAACTTTTCAATTTTCGGCTGTTGAAAAAAGTAGATATAGCCCCATCCGCTACCGACAAAAAGGATCAGTACCGATAATAAAATAATTGTATTTCTTAGGCCGTAGGACATTTAATTATTCGCTAATATTTTTTGTACTTCTTCGGGCTGGGGTGGTGAATATAATTCATCAGATGCAGTAAATCTATCCACCGTAATTGTAAAACGATATACTTCTTGCTCGCGAAGCTCTTCATTGTTGACAGTCATCAGCGTAGCTTCATCAAAAATATTTACGATTTCAGGGATCCGAGTTCTGTACAAAGTATATCCCTGCAAAGTAACATTGCCATCCGATTCGGCCATAGAGGTTATCCAGCTGTTGTTTACCTGATCTATCCCCTCATTAAGTATCGAAAACTTTGTCGACCATTCCCTGCTGTTCTCTGAAAGATCGTTCAGCAGCACCAGCTTATCTTTTAGGCCCGATATTTTTTGTTCGAGCGCTCGGGTTTCTTCCACAATAGGATTCAGCCGGTTGATATTTGCATCAAGCTGGCGGATATCAGATGACAGCGACTCGATTTTTTGCACATTTTGCTGGTAAAAATAATTGAAAGTAATCGGCGTCAAGAAAATCAGCACCAATATTACCATTCCATGCCACTGGAGCTTAAATATCTTCTGGCGATCTTCTACATAGGTAGGTACAAAAGAAAGCTCGGGAAAATCATTTTGGACAATACCTGAAGCAGCAAGAGCAGTACCGATAGCGGTAGTAAATCTCGGTACACTTTGGGGATCTACATTCTCAGTGTCGACAAACTCTTCATTGAGAATCAGATTTTGAACATCAATATCGGGGAAATTATCTCGGAAAAACGCAATTGCCGAATCTCCAACTGTGTTATTGGCGATTATTATGCGATCAAGGTTCGGAACTTCGCCGGTATCAAGTTGGAAAAGAATCTTACTGAACACGGTATTCATAAAAGATTTAGTCTCAGTCCCCTCATTTATGATGGGTGAAACCAGCCAAATCTCTTCTCCTTTCATAAATACCACACGGCAGCTATACTTGCCAAACTGGATAATTCCCGTAATTTCATTTGGATCGAGCTCATAGTTTGCTCGAACTAATCCCACGAGGATCATTTCATCGGCGACAATATCTTCAACAATCACCTTGCCGCTATACAGCTCTATTGTTCGGTTCAGCAGGCCAAGCGTAACGGATTCGTCCTCAACAGAACCCAAAAATAGGGATCCGTCTTCACGGATTTCGTAAGAATAATTATCGCTTGTATTAGTAGTGCCGTAAATAGATTGCAGCTTCTCCTCAATATCCTCAACAAGATCCTTTCGCTTTACCTCATTGAAATCCGTATCGCGAATTATCTGAAAGATAGCATCTCCTGCCGGCACATTTAGACCTAACCGGACTTTGCTTTCTTCGAAATCAGAAAGAAGATTGAATAGTAAAAGTTCGTTTGATTGAGGAGTATCACTTTCTTTAACCATATCCATCGAAAGATCCTCTTCGCCCACAGAAAAAGCATCTTCTTCCTCCTCATCATCATCTAAGGCATCAAAATCAAGATCGTCTAAATCATCCAGCTCACCTTCTAAATCTTCTCCTGCGCCGGTTTCGGGCTCTGGCTCATCCAATCCAAAAATGGAATCTGCGTCATCTTCTCCGGCCGCAGCACCTTCTAACTCTCCTGCCGTACCTGACTTTAACTTTTCTACTAAGGAGTAGCGATCTAATTTGATGAGCTTTGCAGTCTTACCGTTTACACGCAGCCTTGCAACTCGGATGAAATCATCCTGAATAGCTAATCCTATATAATCCTTTTTACCTAGCATTTTGAGACCGTCCGGTAATGATTAAAGTTCTGTTCCCGTAATAAGCTGTTTTACCCGCTTTTTATTATTGGCGTTATTAATCGCCTCTTCTTTAGAAATTTTTCCTTGGTCGTAGAGCCTTTTGAGATCTTGTTCCAATGTATTCATGCCCAAATCACTGCCTTCCATCAGCATCTGATAAATTTCGTTAATATTATTATTTCTGATGGCAGCTTTAACTGAACTGTTTACAACCAACACTTCTTTCGCCAATACCCTCTTACCGTCCAAACTGGGAATAAGCTTTTGACTAATAACACAAGTAAGAACATCTGCCAGACGAGTCCGCACGCGATTTTGCTCATCTATAGGTACCTCACCCAGAATACGTTCAATACTTTCCATAGCCGAGCTTGTGTGGAGCGTCCCGAATGTCTTGTGACCTGAATCGGTAATTTCAAGGGTCGTCATAATCGTTTCGGGATCCCGAAGCTCACCGATAACAATAATATCAGGGTCCTGACGCAATGCCTGTACAGCGCCTTCTTTAAATGATCCTACATCCCGGCCTACTTCACGGTGACGCACAACTGATTTTTTGGGCTCATGAACCAATTCAACCGGTGAAGCAATAATTACAATGTGAGAGTCCACTGTCCGGTTGTTTGCATCAATAACCGTATCCAGTGTAGAAGACTTACCGGAGCCCGTAATCCCTGTTACCAGCGTCAACCCATACTTATAATATTTCAGACTCAGCGCCTTAGCTACTTCGGGATGTAAATTCAATCCTTTAAAGGGACGTATTTCATCATCAATTTTACGCATATTCAGAGCCAGGTGCTCCATGTCAAAATACATATCGGCTCGAAACCGCTTAGAAGCCGTTATGGAATCGTTATCGCCAACAGAGTAAGAAAAATCTAGATTTTTATTCTCAAAAAGATGCTCACGTTGACCCGGCATAATCAGGTTGTGCAGTAAAAAGTTTGTCTCTGTGAGCGAAAATTCAGGCAAACTTTTATCCGGAGACTTATCTCCGTGGATACGATACCAAACTCTTTTATCACATCCCGGTCCGCCAAAATCTATATCAGATGCATCTATTTCGTACATCTTATTCAAAAAAGACTCCACAATATCTCGCAATTTAAAACGGATTTCCTGGGGTTGCTCATCAACAATTTGCCCTATTTTGCGGTGCCGTTCTATCCCTCTGGCGGTGGCTTCAATCTGATCATCCAGAGAAGCAATGATATTTTTTATTTCTTTAGTTGTAGTTTTTTGAACCGTTTCCATCTAAATCAATGATATTTTACTTTTCCAATTCTTTATTTAGCCACAATAAAGAATTTCTTTATACCCCATTTATATAAAAAGACACTGTTTAAAAGATTTGAAGACTTTTAATTTTTTAATAAACATACCGTTTATAACATACACCCATAAAAGATTAATTTTTTTTAATACTTCCAAATATCATTTTAATAAAAAAACGGTTTTCAAGTATACAGGATATTTCAACGTTTTAAATCATCCATCTGTCTCGATAATGGCAAATTTACCACTTACTGTCATCTAAAAGGCGTTTTTTAAGTTGCAGAAGCTGTACATTCATATTACTGATCTTTTGTTGTTGAATTTCAATAATATTACGAGTGAAAATATTAAACAGTTTTTCGGGTTTCTTTCGAAAGAAATTGAGCGCATCATAACGTTCAAATTTCAACAACTGGGTATCCCCATCGGACACTACTTTTGCCATCCGGTTATTTTTACTGAATAAGAATGTTTCGCCCAAAAAATTACCGCGCTCTAATGTAGCCAGTTGTATATTATCTTTCCAAATGGATACACTGCCCTGTGAGATAAGAAATGCAGAATTTACATATTCAGACTCATTGATAATCACATCATCCTGAATGAAACGCTCTTCTTGGCCCAAACTTAAAAATTCCATAATGTCTTCATAATGAAAATTCCGAAGCAACAATGGTGGAGTTTTCAAAAATGGCCGAATATATTCGGGAGTTGATTCCTTTTCTGTCTGATTTTCAGTTGTCATAATAGATCTCCGAATTTATACTGGTCTAGCCCTGTCAAAAGCATCTAATGTTAATGAATTTTTAAACCTACCCTAAACATCTAAGATTTTTTTAATCTTCTATAGTAATAGCGGCAATTTCTTCGATGGTTGTCATTCCATTTTTGATACGTTCCCGTCCCGATCCACGCAAGCTTAACATTCCCTGGCTCATAGCATGCTCCTTAATAGCCATCTCATCAATTTCATCCCCGGACTCGAGAATCATTCTTCGAACTTCTTTATCAAAATAAAGTGCTTCCATAATGGCTGTTCTTCCTTTATAGCCATTCGCACATTTGTCGCAACCAACAGCCCTATAAAAAGTCGTTTCCTCAAATTCTTCCTGGGTAAATCCAATTCCTTTGGCAGTCTCGGGATGCGGTCTATATTCTTCTTTACAATTTTTGCACAACGTACGCACCAGTCGTTGAGCCATAATTAAGTTTACTGCATTGGCAATAAGAAAAGTCTCCACTCCCATTTTATAGAGTCGTGAAATAGCACTGGGTGCATCATTCGTGTGCAATGTGGAAAAAGTCAAGTGACCGGTATTCGCCAGCTTAATGGCAATCTCTGCCGTCTTTAAATCACGAATCTCACCTACCAGTACAATATCCGGGTCGTGACGAAGAATACCCCTAATAGCCAGATCAAAGGTCATGTGGTGACTAATTTTTAACTGCCGGGCTCCTTCGATCAAATATTCTACCGGTTCCTCTACTGTTAGTACGTTTACTTCAGGGGTAATCACATAATACAGTGCGGCAACCAGGGTCGTTGATTTACCACTACCAGTTGGTCCTGTTACGATAACAATGCCCGAGGGCTTTTCAATAGCCTTAACAAAATCTTCTTTTGCTTTCTCCTGCAGTCCGAGAACATTGAGGTCCGTAATTACCTCGCGGTCATCGAGAATACGAATAACAATTGATTCAAACTTACGGTCGAACTGTGCTCCTACCATCGGCATAATAGAAACACGATATCGAATATTGTGTCCGTCCACCTGTCGCTGAATAAAACCGTCCTGAGAGGCATCCCGCTCAAAGCGATCCACATTTCGGGTTTTATCTTTTACGACGGCAGAAATAGCTTCCGGCTTAACATTATTTTGTTGATGCCAAAGCTGAAGTTTACCGTCAATACGAAATCGTATATCCGTTGACGCCGGACCGCTGGGAATCACGTGAATATCACTTACTCCCTTTCGAACGCCTTCAACCAGAAATCCCTCAACCAGTGAGTTGAGCATACTCTGGTTAATCTCGGCATCGATTTCTTCTTCATCAATCTCTTTGGTTTCCTCCTCGATATCCGGCTCTTCGTACTCAATTTCTTCGAGCATATCGAGGAACTCATTCTTCTGCTCGTAAACTTGGGTGAGAATCTGTTCTACGAGCTCATACCGACAATAAACAATCTGATGCTGCTTAAAATTAAGTTTGGAGACAATAGTGGAAAGTACAGGATCAGAAGGATCGGCGGCTGCAATAGTTAGTGAGTTTTTGTCCTCACGAAGGGGAACGGCTTTTTGATGGACAAGCTCATCAATTACCTCGGCAGGCAGATCATCAATATAGGTTTTGATGTTTTCAATAATTTCGCCGTTCACCGAATCCTGGTTGGCGAACACTTCATCAAATGCATAGACAGATGCAATTTCACGCATCACATTATGGCGATTTACTCCCAAATCCTGATAAAGAATCTGTCCAAGTCTTCGATTTGAGGAGTCCGGTTCTTCCCGAAGAATAGCTAACGCTTCATTCAGCTGCTCTTCGGTAATTATATCCCTGTTTACAAGGACATCACCAATATGTCTGCGTGTATTTACCTTTCCCATCTGTAGAAGTTACAAGTCACCCGAATTCAGGATCTAATGCGACGTTTTTAATATACATTATCTGACCCATAATGCCAGATACTATTTGTTTGCCCCCTTCGAGAGGGGTTCGACTCTTGTCGAAAGTAAAGATCTCTCTCTCCCTTCGGTCGTGATGAAACATGCTTATTTTTTTAATTTAATTCCATCTGTCATTTAGTGAGAAAACTTTGTTATCTCATTCCGCGACGGATGAGATTTTATCAATTTTTACCCTACTACTGCATTACATACCCGGTGCTTTCGGCTTAATCAGGGCGGCCTCGGAAGAAACAATGGTTATAGCAATAAGCACAACCATAATGAACAGGTTGATAAACAGACTGATCATATCAATAACGGTATCCATTTTATAGGTGGTCTGCAGCTCATAATACTCGGCCAGCTGTTTGGCATTTTCTCTAAGCGCTCCCGATTCTGCCCCCAGCTTAAACCGGCTTATAGCGGTTTCCGTAAACACTTCAGTGGCTCTGAGCGACTCAATTAGCCCCGCCCCATCTTTAAGCATCATCTTAATAGCCACATCTTTAATTTGTTTCTCCATATATTTATTTCGGCACGCCTCAGCAGCAACTTTAAGTACCTCAATATTTTGACCAGACCCGCTGTACAATGTATAGAATACACGGGAAAAAATTTCGATGCTCGTTTTGTGAATTATATCTCCCATCACAGGCAGCTTAGTTATATGTTTATCCTTCCACAACTCACCCTGAGGTGTTTTAATCCAGTACACAACTCCCGCTATGGGCAGTACAATAGATAAAGTAATAGCCAGCCAGTTATCCTGTAGCCAATAACTTAGATCCAGTGTATAGGCCGTCATAGGTGCCTGCTCATAAAGATCAATTCCGATATCCAGGAAAACTTCTGCCGTAGCGGGAAAAATATAGGCTACATAGAAAAGCAGTACGGCAATCGTTGCCAGAACGGTAATGGTGGGCATCAGCAATGCTTTGCGTAGGTTCGACTTAAACTCCTGATCCCGCTCCATAAACTTGGCGGTACTTTTAAATACCAGCGCCATGTTACCGCTGGTTGAAGCCACACTTAACATATAGCAAGCAAACTTTCCAAACACATCTTCGTGCTTGCTATACACTTCGCGCCCGTCTTTACCGGCTTTGAGATCTTTTTGAATTTCTTTTATGGTTTCTTTCATCCGCTGATTTTGTGTGTCCTCATACAGAAGGGTGAGGATCTCATCAAAACTTAACTGCTGTTCCAGCAGGTCGGCGGAAAGACTGATAAAAGAGACTACTTCTTTCTGGGGAACTCCTCCCTTAAAATCAAACCACTTCTTATTAATGCTTATAACTTTGTATCCCAGCTTTACCAGCGCTTTTTCCACCTCCTCTTTGGTATAAGCCTCCTGTTCCCCGGTAACCGGATCCTTAGCTCCTTTCTGAACCTTATATTGAAAAGTCTGCTTTTTATCGATCGACTTTACTTTAAACCCTTTCTTCCGGGAAAGCTTATCTACTTTATTCTTGGCTTCCTTTTTAGAGGTAGCTTCAAATTCGGTCTTTATAGCTCGACCTTGCGGAGAAATAGCTTTTAATCTGAATTCTGGCATACTGAATTACCCGGTCTGTGGTTAATCTGCTTTTGGATAACATGATCAGAATTTTATGACTTTGTTACAAATAAAATTACTACATCCACTTTAGTCTTTATGATCCTTTGCAAATAGCTTTTAAACATCCAAGCATGGAACCAGAGGAGATTTTCTTTCGGTGGAGGATACAAAATGATTACTTTTCGAAAAAAATGTCTGACTTCAGAAACTGATGAACACGACCCGAACTGATCCCAATATCCCGATTGTTTTTGAAGATGAGCACCTGATGCTGATCGATAAACCTGTGAACCTGTTATCTCAGGAAGACCATACCGGGGACCCGGATGTGCTGACGCTCTGCAAAAAATATCTGGGACGATCCCAAAATGGCACTCCGTACGTGGGATTGGTTCACCGTCTCGATCGTCCCGTTGGCGGGCTGATGCTGCTGGCCAAAAACCGAAATGCCGCCGATGCTCTTTCCAAACAGATTCGCAACCGGACAATACAAAAAACATATTGG
>CAZYOD010000004.1:15590-24235 GCA_964648635.1 uncultured Balneolaceae bacterium
GACTATAAATACGGACTTAATCAACCTGACGGCCGTAACATGGCACTGCGGGCGGTTGAACTCATTTTTAATCATCCCAAAACAAAGCAGGCCTTGCAATTTGAACTGGCGCCGCCGGATGTAGAGCCGTGGTTGAATTTTTCAATCGTGCATTCGTAATTCAGTTAATCAAGAATATACCTTTATGAAAGCTGATCAACTGAGCCTGACGGCTGCTTTTCTGGCGGTAAAATTTTACGGACTTACCCGGAATAAGAAATTCCGGTCGCTGTTTGATGATTCGGTCATCCACTTCTATGATCAGCTTGTACAGACACTTCCCTCGCCCCTTCGTTTTTACCACTTTTGGTTAAAGTTTAAATGGATTCGCAAACTTTACATTTGGTCCGAAGAGTTGCTGCTTCCGGGCGACCTTCTGCATGTTGTAGCACGCAAATATTTAATTCAACAAATGACACAGCAATTACTCAATGAAGGATATGAACAGCTCATCATATTAGGGGCAGGTTTCGACCACCTGGGATACTATTTCGCGAATAAAGGGTTGCGCTGCTACGAATTTGATGCCCCCAAGATGGCAAGCCGGAAGCGTCAGTTTTTAAAGCAACAGTACCCCAACCGGCCGCATCATCAAATCATTGACGCTCACCTTCCGGGGGATCGAGTCAAAAGCCAATTTGCTCAGCAAAATATTGATCCCCATAAAAAGACCATCATTGTGGCAGAAGGGTTTTGGGATTACCTGTCGCCCGAGACCGTTTCATCATCTTTTGGACAAGCTTGTAGTTATTTTTCGCACAAACCGGCACTAATTAGTACACATTTTTCTTTGGACGAGCTGCCAAAACACCATCGTTGGGTATTTAAAAACAGCGTACAAATGGTGGGCGAAAAACTGCTGTTGAACACCTCGTTAAGTGACTTCAAAAAGATGCTAAAATCGGAAGGTTATACCATTAGTCAACTCTTTGACAGTCAAGAAATTAAAGAGAAAATAGATCCTAACTCTGATATTGGTCTTGCCATGCTAAAAGGATTCTATATATTAGTGGCAAAATAAGGGCTTAAACTATAGCATTTTTGCTGCTAAAAAAGTCTTTTGGGAATTGGAACACTGGACATTACCACGATGTTGATGTGATGGACAAAATACGACTAGTAACGCACAGATCTATTGGTTGAGCATTTAACACTATGGGTATGAATAAACTGACAAAAGCCGAGGCACGAAATTTAATCACTCCTGTTATGGATGATGAGGTAAGTGCCGAAGAACGAAAGGCTTTTATTGATTACATTGAGAAGCACGATGATATTCGGCGGGAATATGAATCCTTAAAAAGGATAAAATCTCTTCTATGCACACGCTGCCCAAGTGCTAAAGCTCCCGACTCCTTAAAGAGATATGTCAAAACTCTTAGTCAAAAAAAAAGTTTAAGGGACGAGAAGGATATCCCGATCTATGACATGCCCTGCGATGGATCGGTAAGCCAACAAGGAAAGTCTAACCACGTCAACCAAAAACGGTCTATAATGAATCGTCCGTTTTTGTTTTCAATAGCTGCTACAGCGCTTATCCTTGCCTCTGTTTGGGGATTTTTCAGCTTCCAGGGATCTCCGGTCGAAACAACTATCTATAATGTAGAAGAATACGCCTACGAACATTTTGTAAAATACGACGGACAGTTTGTACCTCCTACTATTTCAACGGCAAGTATGGGATCTGCAGAAACACGTCTGGCGCAGGATTATAATATGCCGATGACCATACCCGTGCTCAGGAACGCAGAATTTAAAGGTGTGATCTACCGGGAATTTGTCCCTGACTATAAGGCTCCGATGCTCGAATATTACCTGCCATCGGAAGATCAATTTATTTACATATTTGCCTTTAAACTGGATAAGCTGGAAAAATTCGGCAAGTTAGTTCGACACAGCGAAGCGATCAAAGCATGCAATAAGCCTAAAGATTTTTACGTCACAAGGGTAAATGAAAAACACGTGGTTTCATGGAAGTGGGATGATGTGTGGTATGCCGCCGTTTCTAATCACAATGGAGATACCCTGGCCTCTCTTGTGCAGCCACTGGAATACTCGCTTGCCGATGAGTAATAATTCAAAAACTGAAGGTAGCCGTAAACATGGGGGCTACTTTATCATCCACTACGGCGGGAGTAACATTTAGGCTCATTTGTTTTCTGCCGACATTGTATTCTTCCACGGATAGTTTCGAACTCAACAGGTTGTAAACAAATCCGCCCAAAATAAGAGCTTCTCCGATCAGTATTTTAGTATCGGTAAGCGATACTTCCCTCCCATCCACATTGAGCTGATCGGCAAACTCATCTCCAAAAATTTCGCGTGTGGCATCCATCATCAGGTAGACACCCACAGCCCGTGCAGCTACTCCAATAAAAGCCCGCGGGTAATCCTCAGCATACATATTACCTGTGGCGGGTGCCATTACTACGCCGTAAACTCCAAGCCAGGCCCCTGTTTTTTTAATCGTACTATTCTCAAACAGGTTAACGGCCGCCAAACCCGTTCCAATAGAAATTGCTGTGTTTGATAGCGTTATAAATCGCGCCTGTGATACGCTTTTTTTCTGGTTTTCGCCCAGCGCGCTCGAAATTTGAACTTCACTTTGCGCATAAGCCGAAAATGAGAAATTAAACAAGAAAAAAAGTAAGCCGAGGTAGAAATATTTTTTTCGCATAGTGAGGTGAATATCAAAAGCTTTCGGCACAAATAAAATTATTAATCTTTTAATACTCCCTAATCCGGGATGGGGTCATCAATCGCTCATCTCCAGTTCAGATTCTTCCTCGTCCCCGTCGCTGCCGTTGCCGTTTTCCAGTTGATGGGAATCCGTTAATTCGCCGGGCAGGCTTTTGCTGGATTTGGCTCCCAGCTCACGCAACATTTCAACCTGTCGAATGACATTTCCGCGCCCTTCTGATAACCGACCCATCGCCTCGTCGTAGCTTTCCTGAGTTTGACGAATACGCTGACCGATATCCTGCATACTCTCTA
This sequence comes from uncultured Balneolaceae bacterium, assembly GCA_964648635.1. Classification (GTDB taxonomy): domain Bacteria; phylum Bacteroidota; class Rhodothermia; order Balneolales; family Balneolaceae; genus Fodinibius. The sequence goes on from CAZYOD010000004.1 coordinate 18,624, forward strand.
CAAAAAGCGCAAACTTATCATATAGTGCACCGCCGCGTTCGGCAATCTCCTGCGCATTTTTATTCTGATATTCCTGCTTCCACACGCTATCGATAGTCGCTAAGGTCGCCAGCAGTGTGGATGGACTCACGATTACGATATTTTTTTCGAAGGCTTCATAGTAGAGGCTGGAATCGTACTGCAGCGCCACACCGAAGGCCGACTCGATCGGCACAAACATCAGCACGAAATCGGGGCTGTTGCCTCCGTAAAGCTGCTCGTAATTTTTACTGCTGAGTCCCTTCACGTGACCTCTCAGCGATGTAACATGCTCTTTTAGTGCCTGTTGTCGCTCGGCATCATCCTCCGAAGAGGTCATCCGCTCGTAAGCCGTAAGGGATACCTTAGAGTCAATAATCAGTCGCTTTTCGTCGGGCAGATGCACCACCACATCAGGCTGCAGGCGACGCCCTTCTTCGGTAGTATGGCTTTCCTGTATTTCGTACTCGCGTCCCTTGCTGAGTCCTGATTTTTCGAGGATGCGCTGCAGAATCACTTCGCCCCAGCTGCCCTGTGTTTTAGATTCCCCCTTCAGCGCATTCGTCAGATCTTTGGCCTCTTTGGCCATCTGTTGATTCATCTCTTTAAGGTGCTCCAAATGTTTCTCCAGCGAACTGCGTCCCTTGATATCCTCTTTGTGGGTCTCCTCTACCCTTTTTTTAAACTCTTCCATTTTTTCGCCCAGCGGCTTCAACAGCTGATCCAGCTTCTCTTTATTCTGTTCGGTAAATTTCTGCGATTTTTCTTCGAGGATTTTATTCGCCAGGTTCTCAAACTCATCCTTAAACTTCTCCTGTAGACTCTGCATTTCCTCTTTTTGCTCGCCGAGGCGCTCCTTCAGATTTCGGTAATCGGCATTGAGCTCGGCCAGCTGTTTCTCGGCTTCACCGGCCCGCTGCTCGGCCTGCTTTTCTTCCCGCTCAGTCTCATCCAACTGAGCCGAAAGATTATCGTTGCGTTCTTCGAGACGAGATAGCTGACTCTGTGACCGGAAATGGGCAATGGCGTAACCGGCGGCCAAACCGATTAGAATGAACAATACTGATATAAATTCCATCTGGTTGGAGGTTAGGGTTTGGATGTTGGATTTTGAGCTGGAAATTTGTTGTCTGTAGCTAAGCTGTTGGCAATATCACAGTTCTGTCAACCAGTTTCCAGTTTGATCGAAAGATAGTATGGGAGAATGACAACGTGGTGGCACCTCAACCCACCAAGATTCAAATAAATCATTTCTTATTAATTAGGACTCTTGCTACGAATTGTTTATCCCAAATATTTGTAAGTTAGGAGCTCTCAATCACCCAGGTATTTATGCCGTTCTTAGCTTTTGATGCTCTTGGGTGAAATGAATTTTTATAGAAATGCCACTCTCTTGATTGAGTTCGAACGAGCCTTCTAACTGTTGGATCAAAACCTGGATAAGTTTGAACTCCAGGCTTTCCGACTCTTCTAATTCATTTTTTCTGTGTAAACCTGATTTTTCGGCTATAGTAAGTACAATCTGATCCTGTTGCCGGGAAAGGGAGATTTTAACTGCTCCATTCGAATGTTTCTCAGCCCCGCATTTAAACACATTGGTGATCAATTCATTTAACAGTAATGCCATGGGTATAGCCTGTTTAACACCCAACGTTATGGGATCTGTATCAATAATAAGCTGGTCTGCAGGTGCATCATTTTCTAAAGAGTCGCGAAATTGGTGCAAATACTTATCCATCCTGATTTTTGAGAAGTTTGTTGAATCGTAAAGCTGTTCATGGACCATTGCCATAGAGAAAATCCGTGCAATTGTCCTGTCGAAATAACTTTTCAGTTCTTTATTGATAATTTCATCCCTCTGGAGCTGAATCAGACTCAAAATCAAAGTCATGTTATTTTTCACACGGTCGTGGATCTCTATTAACAGGTGCGACTTTTCTTCCAGCTGTTCTTTAATTTTTTGTTCATTGTTTTTTCGCTCGGTAATATTTTGCGTTATCCCATATACCCCGGTGATCTCTCCATCAACATATATAGGCAAACTTGTTATTTCTGTATAAATTCGATCACCGTTTTTCTTGATTCCTACTGCTTCAAAAAACTGGGGATCGCCTTCAAGCGCTTTTTGAAAATGCTTTTTTACTTTTTCTAAATCAGACGGCTCAACAAATCGTGAAAATTCTTCTCCCTTTAGATCTTTTAACGGATACCCCAGCATTGATTCAAGTGCCTTATTTCCCTGTAAAAAACGACCTTCTTTAGAAATAGAACAAACGGCGTTGGGATTTTGCTCAAACAACGACCGATACCGCTGCTCGCTTACCTCAATAGCTATTCTGGACTGCTTTAAACTTTTAAGAAATCGAAAAGAAAGAAATCCGCCGGTTATCAACAGAATCAATCCAAGAGAAGATGAAACCCATAATATTAGTTGTTTTAAAAAGTATGTACCCGAAGAAAGCGCTCCCGTTAGTTTATGTTGTGCCTCGGTCAGTTTCCGGTCTAACTCGAAAACATGTGCGATAGCCTCCTCCCGGGTCACAGTATCAAAAGAGTTAGTATCCTTTTCTTGACGGAGATTCGATATAAGCGCTTGCATCTGATCGATAAATGAATCTGAAACAATCCACTGATTTATGGCCTGTTGAAAATCAGGAAACCTGTGGTAGCGCTCAAAAGTTGTGATCAATGCATCTGAGTCCTCAGGAATGGCGGGAATTTTTAAAAAGCTTTTTCTAACCTTATTGTAGTCGGGGCTTTCCTTAAGCAGCTCCTCACGTATTACTTTAATATCTTGAATAAGATCGACCGATTCGTTGAACCCTTGATAATATTGCTCTTCTCCTGTCCGTAAGTAACTGGTAAGTTGAATTGAGGCTTCTTTGCGTGTTTCTGTCCAATGGGTTTGTAGTGAGGCAAATCCACGCAAAGCGGACATTGTAGTGGTCGCGGTGACAATCGTAAAGACAAGAAGAATCCCCAGACAGGTAAAAACCGAAAGGATACCTATCATCTTCTTATCGATATCGAATCTTTTGGAACTCCCGCGTGAGTGGTAATTTTTTTCCATTAAACCCCTAGGGTCTCAACATTTGCCGTTTTCTCAAGGTTAAGAGAACTCTTTTAATATTTCCATTAGTTAAGAAGTTTTTAACAAGATTTATCCTAACTCCACATAAGTTACTGGTGTGTATAACGTTAAAGCCACTGAATGATTTAGAGCATATATTGTTTAGACAGTAAATCAAAATTTAACAAACGGATATTTTATGAAAGTAGAAATATGGTCTGACGTAATGTGCCCTTTTTGTTATATCGGAAAGCAGCGTTTTGAACTGGCACTTGATCAATTTGAATATACCGATGATATCGAAATAGAATGGCGGAGCTTCCAACTTAATCCCGATTTGAAAACAGATCCGGATATCAGTATCAACGAGTATCTTGCACAGAGTAAAGGCTGGCCGCTGGAGCATGCGCGAAAGATGAACCGACAGGTTACCGAGATGGCTAAAGAAGTTGGTTTGGAGTACAACATGGATCAAGCCGTAGTAGCCAACTCTTTTGATGCGCACCGGCTTGTTCAACTGGCCAAAGAACAAGGCAAAGGCAATGAAATGGAAGAGCTACTGTTTAAAGCTTATTTCACTGAAGGCGAAAACATGGCAGACCATAATACACTAAAAACGTTGGCCGCCAAATGTGGGCTAGATACCAATAAGGCAAAAAAAGTACTGGAAAGCAGTGAGTATGCGAATCAGGTAAAGCATGATATTGAAATAGCTTCATCGATGAATATTCGCGGTGTGCCCTTCTTTTTGTTCGACCGCAAATATGGGGTTTCCGGTGCTCGGGAAACGGAAGTTTTTTTAAAAGCCCTGAAACAGTCGTGGAATGAATGGCTGCGGGATGAAAAAGATCTTCCAACGATAGAATAGTCTTCAATCCATCGGGAGCTAGTTCTGCCGTCCGGTAGGTGAAACGGCGTTGTATATTTTTTTCACCCGCCCCACGAAAATACAGCGCAGGGACAGGACATATCCTAAATAAAAACAGTGCTTTATTTCGTTTTCGGCAGTACCTTTCATATGAGGAAACAACAATCTGATATGGAGGTCGCCAATGAAAATTTTAGTTACCGGCGGAACGGGAACGGTAGGTTCCCAAGTCGTCAATGAACTGCTAAAACGAGATGTTCGCGTCACCGTGCTTACGCGCAAGAGCAAACAGGAGGCAGATCTGCCAAAAGAAGTCACCCTCCTTCAGGGTAACCTGCTGGACCCGCAGACTGTTCGTACTATGTGTCAAAATATGGACGCGATGTTTTTACTGAATGCCGTAAGCCCCACTGAAACTCACGAGGGACTCATGGCGGTAAATGGTGCACAGGTGGGCGATGTTAAAAAAATCGTTTATCTGTCGGTGCATAATGCTGATCAAGCTCCCCATCTGCCCCACTTCGGCGCCAAGCTGCCGATCGAAACAGCAATTAAAGCATCGGGAATTCCCTACACCATTTTACGGGCCAACAGTTTTATGCAGAACGATTATCATATTAAAGAGCCGCTAATGAAATTTGGGGTCTATTCCCTGCCCATTGGCAGTACCGGTCTGTCCAGGGTTGATGTCCGTGATATTGCAGAGGCCGCGGCCCTCACACTAACCGGCAAACGATTCGGACAGGATACCTATAACGTGGTGGGACCTGAAGTCCACACCGGAGAAAGTACTGCAGACATCTGGAGTAAAGTTCTGAATAAGGAGATTTATTACGGCGGCGATAATCTGGATGCCTGGGAGCAACAGATGCTTGAATTTCTACCCGACTGGATGGTGTTTGACTTCAAGCTGATGTACGACTTTTTCCAAACAGAAGGATTAAAAGCGAAAACGAAAGACATCCGGAGACTTACCGCTCTCTTAGAACATCCGCCGCGAAGATTTGAAGATTTTGCCCGAGAAACGGCCGAAATGTGGAAACAAGAGCCGAAGGTAAAAAACTAAACAGCTCCAGACGTAAAGCCAACGATGAGTGCAGCGATCAAAGATGTCGAACGCAACCCAGTTTTGGGATAAGTAGATGGACGTACGGCTAGCGTGGAATATATCCTCAATCCTTCCTGAAGGATTTTTAACCCACACCGAAGTACCAAAAGCTATTCGGGGGTAAGGCGCTGCTTTTCAGATAATCGGTGAAGTGTTAAGAATCATAGATAAACGGAAATTGAATCTGGCGCCTCTCTGTCCTACCGTTGGCTGAATATATCCGCCGTAATCCCGAGTGATAAAAGTTGCTCGCGAGAAATTTTATGTGTTATCACATAAAGAACTGATAATAACTTCCGCTACCGCTCGAAGAATGAAAGCCCACCCCGCCCTTTTATTCCTATGCTTATCCTGCCACGAGATTTAAGCGCAATCCAATATTACACCCTGATGCTCCCCACCGGATTAACTAAAACGGAAGCCCACTGACTCTGTTGTTGTATGGCGATATCCGTGAGGCTAATAAATCCTCAAAATTCTGAAAAGTGCCTTCCCGTCGGGAACAAAAAAACGTGTTGGGAAATCTCGTGAACCCGCAATATTTTGTA
>CAZYOD010000005.1:0-8601 GCA_964648635.1 uncultured Balneolaceae bacterium
AGTGCAGCTTAATTTTACACTAAATTTTAGGGGTATTTAGTTATTTTTGTGCGTACTGTATAAAGATGCTTGCTAAATACCACTATGAGAGGGAATACATGACTTAATTATCGAAAGACATGCATTAAATTGGGGCTTGGCTTATTTGGGTTGTTACATTGTTCTTATCTGATGTCTCGGTACGAATATTTTTCAAGCTAATGTGCAGGCGTTTTATTTTGATCCCTTTAACTTCTGCGAGTTTCTTCAACCGGTTAAAGTTTTCGGTTTTGATATCGTGTTCGCAAATAAAAATATAGTCAATATTGGCATTTCTCAGCGTTTTTGTCAGTTTCCAGTGGCCACCGAAAATAGGATATCCGTAAATTTTCTTGCCCTCCAAGTCCGGATTTTCATCCAAAAAACCTATTACCTTATAATTACTTTTAGCGTTGTTGTTGATCTTGTGCAGTATCATTGTTCCATTTTCATTGGCGCCGTAAATAAGTACGTTTTCGCCGGATCTTTTATCCCGCTGAAACCAATAACTCATTGCCCGATAAGCGACCCGCATTCCCAGGGTGAAAGTAAGCAGGAAGTAAAAGTCCAGTATTAAAAACTGTATTCCTGAAACAAAGGAGAAGGTATCGGTGATAAAGAGAACTACGGCCGTTAATATTACGGCATAGGATACAGAAGCAGTTATCTTAAGCGCATCGCCAATGCCGACCTGCCGGAGTGACTCTTTGTACAAGCCGCTTATCCAGAAGGTGAACAATTGAACAGAAAGTACAATGATTAAGGTCTGGTTAAAATCTATGAAATCAATGGAAGAAGGATTAATGCTAAATAACAGGTGGTAGCTAAGACCAAATGACAGAGCAACGAAAGTAAGGTCTATAAGGCTTAGGAAAGTCCCTTTATTTAGAATGAATCGTTCATATATCGGAAGCATCATACCGTTATTGAAAATCGCGATTTCACGGTAGCGGAGCTTCTTAATCCCCAATACGACAGCAAAAGAACAAATAAGAATAATGCCTATGGATCTCTCGAAGGTATCTACTTGGGTGAGGGTGACGCCTGCCAGGGCGAAGCATGCAGAAACGAAATACAGCAGTAACACGGTGTTTCGATGGGTTAGCCCGAGTGAAATAAGCTGGTGATGAATGTGGGATTTATCCGGCTTAAACATCCTGAGCAGAATATTTTTGATCGATTTATTTCCGTTCGATTCCTCGGGAAGGTAACTGCCTAAAAAGCGGCGCAGCATTGAAATAATTGTATCGGTGATAGGAAGTCCCAATACAAGCAAGGGAAAAAGCAGTGCAAAGCCGGTTGATAGTTTTGTGGTGCTTTGAATGGATATGATTGCTAATGCGAAGCCGATCATTAAGCTGCCGGAATCCCCTAAAAATATTTTTGCGGGACTAAAATTATAGCGAAGGAAACCGGTTAGGGCTCCTGCAAGGACAAGCGCCAGGGTAGCGGTCCATATTTCTCCTGCCAAAACGGAAACAGCAAATATGGCAATGCAGGCTATTGTGCCTACGCCTGAGGCCAGTCCGTCGAGGCCGTCAATGAGATTAAAAGCATTGGTTATACCTACTATCCATAGCAACGTAAGTGGAAAATTGATCATCTCTACATCGAGCATACCCATGCCAAGGGGATTGGTGATATTTGATATTTTGAAGCCTGCATAGTAAACGAGGACAGCTACTATAAACTGAATTCCAAATTTTACTCCTGGTTTGAGGGGCTTTATATCATCCCAAAAACCCACAAAAAAAATGGCTAAAAAGCTTAACCCAAGGATGGTTGTTTTTGGGGCATTATCCTGTATTCCGTCAAATAATGGAGCGTTAAATAATGAAAGGATGAGCAGTGAAATGCCAATACTGGCGATGATTGCTAATCCTCCTAGTTTTGGCGTTATGGAATCGTGAATTTTACGTCCTCCGGGCTCATCAACGGCTCCGATCTGCAGGGAAAATCTGATAACCCATGGTGTGATTAAAATAGACAGAATTACCGGAATGATGAATGATGATAAAAAGCTTAACGTCATGTTTTCCCTTGCTGGTTTTATATACTATTTAGATTTCGATTCGTCGAGTTTATAAGGCAATTTCCAGCTCATAGTAAAGGGCAGGTGCTGTGATTCGATGGTTTTTCCGTATGACAAAATAGCTCCCTGCAGCAGCGCGTTTTTAAGCTGACGAATGTTGCCCGGCCAGCTGTAATTAAAGCACTTATAAAGTGCCTGAGACGATATTCTCAGGTCTTCAAAGCTGCTGTTACTTTCTCTAATCTCTTTGAGGAAATAGTTGATAAGAATTGGAATATCTTCTTTTCGTTCACGCAGCGGAGGCAGCATAATTACAACAGGATCCATCTGGGCCAAAAGTTTTTCCCAGACCGGAGTTTGCAACAGTTCTTGATACGACTCCTGATTAAGTGAAATAATCAGACGGGGCTTAGCTTGCCTATTGTACCGAAACAGTTGATTGCAACCTTTTTGGTAGGAATCAATAATATTACTCATGAACTGCGGTGATAACTCGGAAAACTGATTGAGGTATAAAATTCCTCCGCTGGCTTTTTCCAGGGCATTATATTTAAGCGTAACACTTTCATTTTCAAACTGAAGATGTCCCCAAAAAGCGTCTTTATATTCTGTTTCGGTGACATCTACGCAGTAAAAAGAATAGAAGGGTTTGTCGGCCCGGTTACTGTTTTCATGAATAATATGTGCCAACCTTTCCTTTCCGGCCCCAATTTCTCCAACCACAATGACATTGGAATCCTGTTTAGCCAAGTGTAAAATCTTATAGAAAATGTCTTTCATCAGAGCACTTTCAGAAGATCTTTCAGGGTCTTTTAGCTGCGAATCTTTTAAGTTGATGTACGGTTTTGAAGCTATCATGGTCTAAAATTGGTCTAAGTGTAAGGTTATGCCCAGTTGATGGTAGCGCTCATATAACTCCTTTGAGTACGAGAGTGCATAATCGAGCGCCAGCAGATCACTGGCTATGCCGATTCCGAATCTGGGTGCATATACATCGGTTTCCGGCTGAAATATTAGGCCGGTTCGCAGTATCAGATAAGAAAAACTTCTAAGTTCCAAACCGGCTTTATACCATATTCCTTCTTCCCCAAAGCGTTTTTCATTGGCTAGCGAAATCGAAAGGTAAGTTTTGTCGGTATCAACCGGGAATTGGAGAGCAGCTCCTAATTCCAAGGTTTCACGAAGATCTTGGCTTCCTAACGTTGTTAGTCTACTGTTGTTAACAACATTATAAACAACACTTCTGCCCAATCCCCGAAATGTAATGCCGTAGGTGATGGATTGAGACGGTGCGTACATCATTCCCAGAACAGGATAATACGTCCAATATTGAGCTATACTGTTTTGAGCAAATGAAAAGCTATTTAGGATGCCCAGGCTAAGGACATCCTGAACAGTAAGTGAATAAACCACATCCGCTTGGTACATAGTTACCTTAGGCTGCGGCATGGGATTATTACCCAAAATGTTGAAGGACTCCGGACCTTGGTCATGATGGATAGCAAACTGAGCGGCAAAGGCATGGTTATCAAACTTGAATGCCGGCAGTGTAAAGTTCTCCAGCATCATATTATTATTCCAATTCTGGGATATATTAGCTTGTACGGTTTTATAATCTTCGACAAAAGATAAACCCGCGGGATTAATATTGATGACAGACAGGTCGGCCGGTTCACCAACGGTTGCATCTGCGAGGGCAGTGGTACGTGCATTAAACTTGTAAATTTTGAGTGCTCCCCGCTGTCCCGAATTGGTCGTATCAGTGAGCTGAGCCCAACACAAACCGGGAATTGTTGTGAAAAAGAAAAGTCCCAGTAATCCTGCGATAGATGTTGAAAGATATGTTTCGGGACTATGCATTGCTCAGTTGATAATTCTAAAAATTCCAAATAGTAAAACTACGTCCCGGAGAAACTCAGACATTTCCCGTACGGCATTTTCTTTGCGGGGTACATATACAATATCCCCGGGATATACTTGCGCAGCCGTATTCTGTTGACCTGTATCCAGATATTCGGTTAAATCAAGGGTGGTGAAATGTGGGTTGCTGTTTTTGCGATAAATTCTGACGCTTCGAATATTGGCTTGTTCGGACGTCCCGCCGGCCATGGAAATCACTTTGAATATTGAGGTCTGATCCATAATGGGATAATTATCGGGACGGGTAACCATCCCAAAAACGGAGACCAGCATGCTGTCGGTACTGCGAAGAGATACCGTAAGATTTATTTCCCCTTTTATAAATTTTTCCAGCCGCTTGGTAAGCTCTTCTTTAAATTCGGTAGGGGTAAGTCCGTATGCGTGAACTTCACCGATAAGCGGGATTGCAATATTACCCAAGTTGGAAACTGTGGTTTGGGTATTAAAATTAGGCTCTTCCCAGACTAGAATCTCAACCTCATCCCCTATTTTAATCTTGTAGGTAGAGTCGGTAGGGATGGGAGGAGGAGTATGTTCCACCATCTGTTGTGGATTTCCGCTTTGTACATTTTGTGAAGTAGCACAACTTTGGCAAACAACAATCAGAAGAGGTAAGATAGTCCAAAGTAATATGTTGGTTTTGGTGAGATTCACGCGTTATTAAGATTTTTGTGATTGTGTGAAGGCTAATGAATCCTGTGGTGATGGATACAACAAATGTGCCAATCTCACTATCTCCGATTGCAATTCCCCTTTTATGGATGATTATAGGCATGGAGGCGATGCTGATGTTAGTAAATGGGTTATCTATTCGTGTGAATAAATTTCACATGATATCAGCTGTATAAGTGTAATATTGTTGCAAGAAAATACCTCGATGGGAGGGTTAACTAAACCTTAATTAATATTCCTTAATGTGGACTATTCGGGGATTTTTGCCAAAGCAGAGGTTGGTAACCCTGTCCGTTTTCCCGAAATGCTTCTAATGTTGGCATAGCTATTGTAGTACTAATTGTTTAGAAATTGTCTGCAACACTAAAAATTGTTCCGTGGATCCTAACAAGGAAATTGTCCCCGCACATACAACCAAAGAAGTCGTCCAAGGTTTTAGAGAGGTTGTAAAGCGGCGCAGAAAGCTGCTGATACTGATTCCGCTTCTATTTTTAGCGTTCAGTTTTGCCGCACTTTATGTGATAGAACCGAAGTATGAATCTTCGACATCAATTTTAGTACAGAAAGGAGAGGAGCCGTTAAATCCGCTCGTGATGTTTGATCTGCCGTTGCATTTAATCTCTGAAGACCGTCTGAAGTCGTTTAATGAAATTGTGTATAGCCGATCTAGCATGGAAAAGCTTATTGACAGTTTGAGACTGGATGAGGATATAAATTCGGAACTCGAAAAGCAGGAGTTGGTCGATAAACTTAAAAAGAATATCGAAACCAACCTGCGAGCCTCTGATTCTTTTGAAATCACTTATTACGATACTGACCCTGTTAGGGCGCGGGATGGTGCGGCTTTGCTGGCTAACCATTTTATAGAGACTCGTTCAACACTGGATAATCGAAGAAAAGATGAGACGGTTAAATTTTTTCAAACAAAAATTGAAGAGCTGGAAGAAATGGTTGAAAATAAGCGCGATGAGATTGCAAATACAACAACCGAGCAATTGAAAGAGGGGCAGATTGATGACGCATCACTCCAAAACCGCTTGCAAAATATCGACAATCGTCTTGATGATTTCGAGTGGAAAATCATACAGGAAGAAAATAAGCTGGAAATCCTGAACGAATTTTTAAATCAGGATACCCAAGATTTTTCAATTCAGCCACTTTACAAGCTTTCGCTTGACGAGATTCCATTAGGTCGCGAGCTGGGTCAACGACTGGAGGAATATGATCGATTAAGGGAACGGTTTACGGATAGCTATCCGGAGCTTCGTTCTCTGAGGACCCAAATCTTGGAAACGTCTAAACGCATACCACCCGCGATAAATTCAAAACTATCGAATTTGAGGATGCAACAGCAAGATTTGAATGATGAGCGTGCATCAATAATTAATGATATGGAGAAAAGTTTTGTCGCTTCTCAACGTAGCAACAATCAACAATCCAACTTCACTATTTATCAGGATTTATACAGCGACATGAAAGTAAAGCTGGAACAAGCCCGTATGGCTCGCGAGGTGGGCGACAAAGCCACTGAGCAGTTCGTTGTACTTGATCATCCTTACATATCGGAAGAACCTTCATCGCCGAACAGTCCGCTTGTAGTAGCAATAGGATTAGTTCTCGGACTAATTTTTGCGGGTATCTTTATCGTCATAGCCGAAGTTTTGGACACTACGATTCGAAGCGAAAATGACTTGGAGTATCAAAAACCAATAATTGCATATTTAGAAGATGGATGATCCTAAATCAAATAAACAGGAAGAGATTGAATTATCTGAAGAGGTTAAAAAAGGTTTAAAGAAGCCGTCCTTTCTCACTGATACAAGATCGGTTCCGGTTGCCCTCTCGGATAAACGCCTAAACTATATTGACCAACAGGTGGTGGCGCCCAGATATTATAATAAGTTTAATTTTTCCAGGTTATCGAAACGATATAAAGAACTCAACGTGTCGCTTGGGATCACCAGTGCAAACAAGGGAGAAGGCAAAACATTAGTGGCCTGCAACATGGCTGTATCGCTGGCTCAAGGGTATCGACAGCGGACTGTGTTGGTGGATCTTAACTTTGAAAATCCTCAGCTGCATAACGTTTTTGGCGCACCGCTTGGTCCCGGATTAACAGAAGCTATGGAGAAACGTATGCTGCGGATTTTCCCTACGGCTGTGGATGATCTTTTTTTGCTTACAGCAGGACTCAATAGCTATACACCCGGCATCAAAGACACGCTGGCGCTGCGCGAAATTTTCTACACGCTGAAAACCGAGTACGATTTTGTGATCGCTGATATGAGTTCGATATTTCCGTTTAAAGAATTTCCCATCCATTTTATTAACGAAATTGACGGTTTGATAACGGTAGTGGATACGCAGAATACTCGTCAAGAACACCTCAAAAAAATCCACAAATATATAGATGAAAACAGATTTGTAGGATACATCTTTAATAAAGTTAACGACGAGAAGTAAAGGAAAGAAGATCATACTCGGGGGTGATCAAAATGTTGTTTTCCTCAGCAGGAAGCAGTAATGAATATTTATACCACGGTAGGTGGCCGGTTACTTCGGCAAGTACCTTAACATAGATCAAGAATCAAGAGATAATCAATATACACTTATTAATAAGAGAGGTTATATGCAGGGAATTAAATTTGGAGATCAAACCATCAATGGAGCTGATGAATCAACCCTTAATTGGAGGGAAGTTACGGTTAAAGACGAGTTGATGGCGGAGATATTTACGAGCGAGCATTTGTTTGAAGATCTTTCGATGTATTGGAAAGATCTGCAGCAAAGGACAGATGCTAAAGTTTATATGTCCTACGAATGGGCATCTAACTGGTGGAAACATTTTGGGAAAAATGAACAGCGCTCGCTCTTTATTGTCACGGTTTGGGATGGTACCAAGCTTGTGGCAGTAGCGCCATTTTACAAGGGTTACTCTGCTTTTGGAAGCGTAAAACTTGAAACCAGATTGCAAATTATCGGCAGCGGTGGAAGTCCGAATGAACAGTTGGGATATCTTGACGACTACAGCATAAGCGACTTTCTCGATTTCGTTGTAGATCCCTTGTATAAACAGCCGGTCGCAGACCTTTTGGCTGAAGATATAATGACCCACAGCTTTTTGGGCGTTGATGTTATTAAATTGCATCAGGTGGGTTACCACAGTTTTATTATGAATTTTGTGGTTCCCAGGCTTCAGAGTCAACATCCTCATATGAAAATCAATCAGTCGGACGTATGTCCCTATATTGATTTAGGTAAACAAGAATCACTACAGCAATTTATTAAGGATCAAAAGACAGATGTCCGGCGCCGTATGCGTCAAGCTGTCCATGCAGAAGGGCCGGATCAAGAGTATATGATCGAGGATGTTACCGGCAGCATGGAAGAAGTAAAAAAAGCAGGCGAAGAGATTATAACCTTACATCAACGAAGATGGAATCAGCTTGGTTTTCTCGGCATGTTTTATGATGACCGATTTAAAGCATTCTTTAAGGATATTTTGATATATGCCTATGAGAATAACTGGCTGTGGTTTAAACAAGCTAAAGATTCTGAGGGAATTTGTGCTTCTCGAATGGTTCTACGGTATAACAACCGGTATTACGATTTTATTAGCGGATTCGATGACAAAAGTGTCTCCTCTAAATATCGTCCGGACATTGGTTTACTAATGGATTTAGTCAGGGATGCTATTGCAAGTAATGTTAACAGAGTAGAGTTGTTAGGTGATGAAGATGAATATAAATACGATTTTACCTCTACTAGCAACAATTGGAAAATTCAGATTTCGTTGCGAAAGAAGAAGTTGAATATTCCCTGGTTGCTAAATCGAGTTGGAGCTTGGGGGTATAAACATGGGATCCGTGAAAAGAGACTTTTGGAAATTCAGCGTCAAGAGAAAGGGATCTTAAAAATGCTGTGGGGCTATATTAATTTTCGCTGGAAAAGCTTCAAAT
>CAZYOD010000005.1:8701-13176 GCA_964648635.1 uncultured Balneolaceae bacterium
GGGTATATCGGCGGTAATCAATGTTACTATTTTTCACAAATCTAAATACTTGGTGTGCAAAAATATTCCTTTGGATTCGCGGTTGAAACGGCAACCTATTCTCAAGCGCCCTATGGGCTTATAAAGATGTTGGCATGGAAGTTGTACTTAGTAGGGTGCCGGTGACCGGCGTATCATCTAATAGTACATCCGGCGGCATTAGAGTGGTGAAGGATGTACGAAATCGGATTTTAAAAAGGAGGGAAAGTCGATGCAAAAGATTGGAACCATTAACAAAGTGTTGGTGATTGGATGGGGAGAGGATAACAGTAATAATATATTGGATTCTGAGGAGGTACAAAGTTGTATTGCCGTTTTGGAAGAAGGGTGTCAGGTAGTATTATTTGCCAATATTGATGCCGAGCATATGGTCGATGCAATGCTGAATATTCCTATCTATCAATTGCCCCTCACGCGTGCTTACATTTTGGATATTATTGACAAAGAAGAGCCGGATGCGGTTTACGCGCCTTTTGCCGGATCTCCCGGCTGGGAACTGTTTCAGAAATTGGCCGAGGAAGAATATTGGCAAAAACAAGGGATTATTGTTCTTGATGATAACCCGATCAAAGGCCGCAGTTTGAATGCCATGCGCGAAATCAGAAAAGCAATATCTAAGGCAAGTCTTCGTCAGTGCAAGCGGGTTATCGTTTCATCTTTAAAAGAAGCTCAAAAGATTCCGGAAACCATTGGTGGATTTCCAATTATTGTACGTACGGCAGAAAATGGCGTAAGTATAATCCGTGATCCCGCCAACTTTCAAGCTCAGGTGTTGCTCGGGCTGGAGAACAGCGCAGAAAACAAGGTTATTATTGAAGAATGTCTGTCGGGATGGAAAGAGGTTGCTGTTGGGGTGGTGCGGGATGTTACCGGTTCAACAGCGGCAATCTACTCTTCGGAAAATATAATGCCGGGCGGTACACATGCTGAAGATTCAATGTCGGTAAGTCCAATCCAGACTCTCTTTAAAAGCCAACAGGAATATGTTGTGGGAGCAGCCTTACAGCTTGCCGAAGTGCTAGATGATTTTGTAGGATATTGCACCGTTCGATTTGCCATCGATCCCGATACTGATGAAGTACGGGTACTGGGATTAAGTTTTGATACGGATCGTTTGCCGGATGTTTCACTCACAACAGGCTATCCATTAGTGAAAGTTATTACCAAGCTGGCCATGGGATGCACACTCCATGAGCTTGGAATAGCTACAAATGCAATTTCTTCTCAGCGTTTAATATTAAAAGTACCGCAGTTTAACAGAGGAGAAATGACAAACGGAGAGGGGATATTGGGACCTAACGCCAAATCTCACAGTGAAAAAATTTATGCGGGACAGAATTTTTGTGAAGTATTTAAGAAGGCCTGGCAAGAAGAAAAAGCTAATAATTCATACTCGGTAAATGGGAATGGACATACTCGGGAGGTACTACATGAGCATCTGACAAAACCGTATTGGGATCAGGTATATCATGTTTGCAGTGCTTTTGCTGCTGGTGTTTCCGTTGCTGAAATAGAAGCAGTGACTAAAATTGATCCTTGGTTCCTTCAGCAAATCGAGCTGATTGTAGAACTCGAAAAACAATTGGAAGAGGAAAGGCTCTCATCCATGACAAAAGAAAAATGGACTACCCTTAAACTCTTTGGTTTTTCTGATCGTCATATAGCAGAGCTGTTGAGCTTGGGTGGTGAACAGGTTACAGAATCAAAAGTACGCAATCAGCGTAAATTTTACGAGATTCATCCATCAGTAACGTGTTTTGGATGTTCCCTGAGCGATATTGTCCAGCCGAATAAAAAGATCATGGTGATCACAGGTGTTTCTTCTGTCAGGGATGAGGTGTTATTGCAGGTTCCGGCTTTTGTATTGGCAAAAGAAGCCAAACAAATGGGTTTTGATGTTGTGCTGGTCAGCAGTAATACGAAAGCCATACCTTTTTGGATGACATTTGCAAACCACCTTTATATTGATCCGATGAATTGGGAGACGATCCACGAAATTTATCGAATAGAGAAACCCAGCGGTGTTTTTATTGAAGCCGACAGCACTATTCCATCGGAGCTGGAAGAAGGGTTTAATAATATCGGGGCGCCGTTGGTAAAAGTACCATTTGAATTGGCGAGTAGAATTATAAATCGTGATAGCGCCTGATCTGCGTTCTAATTTTTAGAATAATTTTTTACACAAAAATTCATAAAGTGAGTATAAATGTAACATCGAAAGAAGGACAGTAAATACAATAGAATTCGAGAGAGCAGTTTAAAGCCGGATTATACAAGCACTTCCACAAAAAAAACGTTTGGCTCGCTTGTTGCTTAATTAATAATACCGGTTTTAAAATTAAAACCATGATGTTGCATTATGGGGGTATCAGCAGAGAATATAAATATAAAAGTGTTTATGTATCACCGGATTGTACCTAACGATACCGATGTGATACGGGACTGGCATTCAGTGAGTGAACAAAATTTTAAGAAACAGCTCAGGCTGCTTGATACTTTTGATTTTACCGCCATCACTTTTGAGGATTACCATCTTTATCTGCAAGGTAAACTGACACTGCCCAAAAAGCCGGTGATTTTAACTTTTGATGACGGCCATCTCGAAACCTATGAGGTGGCAGTTCCCATCCTAAAGGAATTTGATATGCGGGCTGTGATATATGTCATCGGAAATCGTAATTTGAAATATGCTTTTTGGGATCAACGAGATGGAACTCACGTTTTGCCTTTGATGTCTGAAGATCAAATTCTGGATATCTATTCAGATGGATTTGAAATAGGAGCGCAAACTATGTCCCATCCTGAGTTGCCGAATCTTACAAAAGAAGAACAAGTAGAGGAAATAACCGGCTCAAAACAATCGTTAGAAGCACTATTGAGAAAAGAAATTTTGTCTTTTGCATATCCTTACGGTTGCTTGAGTCAGGAATGTCGAAGTATTGTCCAGGAAGCCGGGTTTAAATTTGCCTGCGGCGTTTATACCGGACCCCCCAAATTTGGTACTGACTTGTACAATATTCGACGCTTAACGATAGGCAATAATACCGGAATAGTATCTTATTTGGCCAGGTTGCTAACTCCCTATGAATATGCTGAATGGATAAGCTATAAGCTTCGTCATGAGAGAGAAGATTTCTGGAAGCCTGTCAGTGAACGCCTGATAATCACACAACTAATTAACCGATCATAAAACTTGAGAACAACTCGGATTATACAGCAAAAAACCGGTATCGGTAAAAATCCCAGAGTTAAAGAAATTAATCTTCTTTGGTTTAGGGGCAAGGTACAAGCATTTAATGGATAACAGCGATGAGCTTTATTGAAATTTTGCAATACATTTTGGTAACAACGGTGGGCATACTGCTCAGCTATCAAATGTTGCTTAGCATTCTTGCTTTTAAAGCTAAAAAAATTCGAAATTTTGAAGCTTCTCGGAAGCGAAAATTTGCCATTGTTATCCCGGCCTATAACGAAGAAAAAGTAATTTCACGATCCTTGTATAGCTTGTCGGGATTAGTGTATCCCAAAAACATGTATGATTTAGTGGTGGTTGCAGATAATTGCACCGATAACTCTGCAATGATAGCCTACAAGTTAGGCGCAACAGTGCTTGAACGTTCTAACGAAGAGGAACGAGGTAAATGGTATACGCTTCAATGGGCATTTAATCAGATATTGGAGGGGGACGAACAGTATGATGCCATCATTGTATTTGATTCCGATAGTCTGGTGTCGGGAAATTATTTGGAGGTCATGAATTATTACCTCGATCAGGGTAGCAAGGTTGTACAGGGCAGTGATTTGGTACTGCCACAGCCGGATTCGTGGACGGTTGAAGCCACCCGTATAGGATTTTTGCTTTATAATTTTGTGAGACCTCTGGGACGCAAAGTACTCGGTTTTGGAACTGGTTTGTGCGGCAACGGGATGTGCTTTTCAACAGAAATATTTCGCAAAATTCCCCGGCAGACATGGTCACTGACTGAGGATGGGGAGTGCGGACTGATATTACAGTTGAATGGAATAAAAGTTGATTTTGCCCCGGAAGCCAATGTATGGACCGAGATGTCTGAATCAGCTCAAAATGGAGAGATGCAGCAAAAACGGTGGGAGAGGGGACGTTACCCTATTATTTGGAAATACGCTCCTAAACTTCTAGCCGCTGCTATTAAAGAGAAATCTTTAAAATACTTAGATACATTAGTCGACCTGTCAACTCCGCCACTTGTAAACACGCTGTTTTTTACACTGGTGATGTGCATTGCAAATTTAGCTTTCTGGATGGCAGGATGGGAGACATTGTTGTTCTTTTGGATGTGGACTATAGCCACCGCCGTGGGTGTGGCACATCTTTTAGTGGGATTAGTTGCTGCCGGAGCTGATCGCCAGCTGATAAAATCGGTTATTTATATTCCAATTTACGCGCTTTGGAAAAT
>CAZYOD010000005.1:13276-17621 GCA_964648635.1 uncultured Balneolaceae bacterium
ATAACGGTCAAAATGGAGCTTCGTTATCTCCCGATCCCGGACTATGACCCATCGGCGGCGAATCACTGTTACCATTGTTTGCTTGGTTTGAATTATCAGTCGGCTCACCAAAAGGACCGGTGTCGGCGGTAGTGAGATTTTCAAACCGTGCATAATCTTCCACAAAATAGAGGGGCACACTTCCCGTAGGTCCATTACGCTGCTTACCGATGATGATTTCAGCCAGGCCTGTTGTTGACTGACCTTCGGGGGTAGTCTTAATGCCGTAATACTCAGGCCGATACAGGAAGCAGACAACATCGGCATCCTGCTCAATTGATCCCGATTCACGTAAATCGCTAAGTTGGGGGCGTTTGTCTCCGCCCCGTTGCTCAACGGCGCGACTCAGCTGAGATAGTGCGATAACCGGAACATCAAGTTCTTTTGCCAAGGCTTTAAGTCCACGCGAAATAGAAGCAATTTCCTGCTCGCGAGTTCCAAAATCTCCGGTGGCGGTCATCAGCTGCAGATAGTCAACTACAATGAGGCCGATATCATGCTCGCTCTTAAGTCGCCGCGCTTTTGTTCTAAGTTCCATGATGCTGAGTCCGGGCGTATCATCAACAAAAATATTAGCCGTGAAGAGTCGACCCGCTGCATCAATCAGTCGTTTAAAGTCTTCATCCTCAAGTTGGCCCGATCGAGCGGTCTGCGCATTTATGCGACCTTCCATCGTCAACAAACGTTGAACAAGCGATTGGTTAGACATCTCGAGACTGAAAATAGCTACTTTTGTGCGTAACTTTTCGCTTTGATGCAAAGCTGCGTTCCTTGCCGTAGTCAAAACATAAGCCGTTTTACCCATCGAAGGTCGGGCCGCAATAATAACCAGATCTCCCTTTTGCCAGCCGGCAGTCATTTTATCAACATCAGTTCCGGTGGGTACGCCTGTAATTCCCGCCGCTTTCCCGCGAATATCTTCCAGGTATGAAAGTGTGTCTTTAAGCACATCTCCAATCGGTTGCGCCTGAGCCCGCTGTTTGGAGTTCGCAAGATCAAAAATGCGTTGTTCGGCTTTATCCAGTACATCATATGGGTCAGAAGAACTGTCGTAGGCTTCTTTGATGATGTCGGTGCATCCCAAAATTAGATTTCGCTTGGTCGCTTTTTCGGCGATGATCTGGGCGTGATAATCTACGTTGGCAGCCGAACTAACAGAACGGGTTAATTCTGAGAGGTATCCTGCTCCACCGCATGTATCAAGAAGCTCTTTGTCACGCAGTTCATTTTCAACAGTAAGCAGATCCAGGGGATTATCTCGTTCGTACAGATCGTGCAATACTTCAAAAATGTGCTGATGAGCCGGTTTGTAAAAATCTTTGGAGGATAGCATCTGAAGGGCAACGGTGGCGGCTTCGTGCTCAATAAGCATAGATCCCAAAACAGCTTCTTCAACTTCTACTGCTTGCGGGGGAACGCGCCCCTCTTGTTCTAAGATCTTGGAATTAGAATTGTTACTATAATTGGACTTTTTTGATGCCATCCGATAAGGTTTCTGAACAGTTTGCCGTCAATGGTTACAAGTATAAGAAATGCGATACTTTTACCGAAGTAAAATGAGATTAGAAATTGAAAATTTATTACATCTTTGCTAATAGAATTTTGGTAGGGATTTATCCTCTTATGACGATTCATGCATAAGTGCAAGGGAGCGTAGTCTGGTGGATTAAGTCCCATTCCACAAAAGCAGAAGAGATTTTTTCACCACAAAATTGCTAAAAAGGTGTGTGGATTTTAATCTCCCCCTTGAGGGAGTGTCGGATCCGTGGGTTTTTCGGTGAGGACAAAGGGTGTTATCGAATAGCGACAACATCCACTCGTGCGCCTTTGTTTCTCTCGTACCTCTGCTGCGGTATGTGCGCGTCCTCTAGAAGCGGCCAAGAACTGTGATTAATCCTGATTGGGCGCTTGGCAATAACTATCAAATTGTAGAAGAGTCCGGATCACCGGTATTGGCTTTGGGCGGGTCAAATTGGAAGGCTTCGGCATAAGGTAATTTTTTTCCATCCTGATAAGATTTGTAGAGGTAGGTGTATTCGTCCCTGGCTTCTTTGACAGTCCGTTCTCCAACCACAATATCATGGGCAAGATTAATAGCCACAAAATTCATGGCTCGGCTCGAACTTCGGGCAGATAATTCGCCCTTTGTTCGTTCGGCAAAAACACTGCCGTCAAACTGAGCTAGCTGTGAATACTTATCTATGGGAACTTTGTAATCGATAGATTGCTCGAGGAAATCAGTGTGTTCGTCGGGAAAGTTATGTGGAATTTCCTCTCTGTTTAGAATCGTGCGTTTCCATCCGTCCTCGGTGTTGTACCATATAATTTGTGTTTCCGAAAAGCCATCGGGCTCTCCATAAAAATCTAATAACTTCTCTGCTACTTTTTTAGGCTTTTCAGGCCAGTCCTGGGTGACATCATCAACTGTTTTATGAGTAATAGTACGTGGCATACCTTAAAAGTTAACTGCTGACAGCTTCGCCGCCGTTTACATGAATAACCTGCCCCGAGATATAGGAAGCATCTTTTGAGGCCAAAAACACATAGGCCGGAGCTACTTCCGAGGGTTGTCCAGGCCGACCGATATTTGTGGATTTGCCGAATTTTGAAACATGTTTTTCATCAAACGTAGCGGGAATCAGAGGTGTCCAAATGGGGCCGGGCGCTACCGCATTTACCCGAATTCCTTTCGGCGCGAGATCCTGATTTAACGAGCGTGTAAAACTGGTGATAGCTCCTTTGGTGGCCCCGTAATCTATCAGATACTTTCGCCCCTCATAAGCGACCACACTGGTTGTGTTAATGATGGAATCTCCCTCTTTCAAGTGTTTTACAGCCGCTTTAGTGATATAAAACATGGAAATAATATTCGTTTGAAATGTTGATTCCATTTCATCCAGATCCAATTCTTCTATCCCTTCACGGACATGTTGTTCTGCGGCATTATTGACTAAAATATTTAATCCGCCAAGTTGATCAATGACTTTATCCACACACTGCTGACAGAATTCCCTGTCGCGGATGTCCCCTCGAAGTACCAAGCACTTTCGATTTTCCTTTTCCACCAATTCTTTGGTCTTTTCGGCGTCCTCGTCTTCCTCCAAATAGATAATGGCGATATCGGCCCCTTCTCGCGCAAAATGAACGGCGACAGCTCGTCCAATACCGGAATCACCTCCGGTAATTAGTGCTATTTTTCTCTCCAGTTTTTGGCAACCTTTATAGTCGTCCCTGATGATCTCCGGTTGAGGATCCAATTTTGACTCTTCACCGGGTTGCTTGGGTTGTTCTTGCTTGGGCAGATCTTCTGTTTTTTGATTCATAATACTCTCCACCTGATGCCGATTTGTTCTCATCATTCTAACGAATCGACTAATGGAAAGTTCCTCTTGAATAGGATTTCAAGAGTATAAAGGGAACAGCAATCAGGGTTGTCCGCCGAGTTCATCGTAGCGTTTTCTCAACAGTTGCACGTCCTCCCAAGTGGGACGCTTCCATTTCGGGTGACGCAATAAAGCTGCGGGATGATAGGTTGCTAACAACTGATATTTACCCCGAAAATCATGAAACTGTCCTCGCATTTTAGAGAGGGATAATTTTTTATCCAGCAGTGTTTGGGTAGCTACTTTCCCCACCGCAAGAATAACCTTAGGTTCTATGATATCAATTTGACGCAGCAAAAAGGGGAGGCTTCGTTTGCGTTCTTCCGGCTTGGGGTTTCGGTTGTTGGGGGGACGATGTTTCAAGATGTTGGCGATATACACATCCTCACGTTTAAAATTGATAGCGTCCAAAATCTCATTCAGCAGCTGTCCCGCTTTGCCCACAAAAGGTTCGCCCTGTTTATCTTCTTCCGCGCCCGGCGCTTCCCCGATAACCATCAAATCAGCGTTGGGATTGCCGACTCCGAATACAAGCTGTGTGCCATCGAGATCTGTTCGCAGCACGTCGGCTTTTTGACAAACTGTTTCAAGTTCTTCAAGGGTAGTGCAATTATCAATCTGATTATAGACTTCGTTCTCCTCACCCTGATTAAAAAGCCCCTCTTGGGAGTCAAACGATTCAGAGTTTTGATCCATAGAGTGAGTGGCTTTATTTTCAGATGGTTCGCTCACATTATTTTTGGGATTTGAATCAGCTGTTGAGCTATCTTTTTGCTTTTCATTATGCCCGTTTTCATTTTCTGCGGAAAATTCGAGAGCAAAATCACCATACATTGTTCGTTGTTTTTCAATGTACGAAATGACTCGGTTGATTAGCTCATCCGGCGATTGATTTGTACCCATTAATGTTGTTTTTAGCAGTT
>CAZYOD010000005.1:17721-22520 GCA_964648635.1 uncultured Balneolaceae bacterium
AGTAAAAGCTATCCCACCAGTTCGGCGATGACCTTTTGTTCCTTCTTGGCCTCCGGGGTCAGTTCTCCAATGAGGTAGCCTTCCTTAGACCGCGCTCCTAAACGTACCGGCAAAATTTTATTTTCGTACTGTGGATTATACGGAATGCCCACCCGCACATAGTTATCGGTCCACCCGAGCATGGCGCCGTTATGATCGGCTCCTTCAAATAACACCGGGCGGACTTCACCCGAAAATGAAGAGTCGAAATTGAACCGTTTTTTCTCTGATAACCTACGCAGCTTATGTGTTCGCTCTTTTCGGACATTGTCTTGTACGCTCGGTTCAATATTCAGCGCGTGAGTATTTGGCCGTTCGGAATAAGTGAAAACGTGCAGGTAAGAAACCGGCAGGTCAGAGATAAAATCGAAAGACTCTTGGAAAAGCTCATTGGTTTCGCCCGGATGACCGGTTATAACATCAACGCCAATCGCCGCATCCGGCATAAGCTTTTTGATCAGCTGGACGCGCTCGCGGTATAGATCCGATTGATAGCGGCGCCGCATAATTCCCAGCATCTTATCGCTTCCGCTTTGCAAGGGCATGTGAAAGTGCGGCTGAATTTTATCTGATTCGGCAGTAAATCGAATGATATCTTTGTGCATCAAATTGGGTTCGACGGAGGAGAAGCGAATTCGCTCAAGACCGTCAACCCGGTCAAGCTCCTGCAGAAGCATAAAGAAATTTTCATCGGTACCGCGTCCAAAATCGCCGGCATTAACACCCGTGATAACAATCTCTTTAAATCCCTCTTCGACAAGCAGATGCGCATTTTGTACAACTACAGAAATTTCGGGACTTCGGCTTTCTCCACGCGCAAGTGGAATCGTGCAAAACGAGCAGTTATAGCTGCAACCATCCTGAACCTTTAGAAAAGCACGGGTTCGGTCATCAGCCGAAAAAGCATTGTGGAAATCGACCGCTTCGTTTACATCAGAATTATAGACAAGCGGCTCGGAGCGTTTTTCAAAATCATCAAATAATTCAAGGAGTTTGAATTTATTTTTAGCACCGAGTACAGCATCTACTCCGTCAATTTTGCTAATTTCCTCGGGTTCCAGCTGGGCATAACACCCGATAACTGCTACAAAAGCTTCGGGATTTCTGCGCAGTGCCCGCCGGACTTCTTTGCGGCAGGTGCTGTTAGCACTCTGGGTTACCGAGCAAGTGTTGACGATATAAATGTCGGCGGGATCGTTAAAATCAGCGATATCAAATCCTTCCTGCTCAAAATCACGCTGAATAGCCATGGTCTCTGAATAATTCAGTTTGCAGCCCAGCGTTTTAAATGCAACTTTTTTCATGGATGAATTAATCGGATTCGGAGAATCAGGATGTTCTGTTTGCAGCCCAAAATACGAAATGACAGTAAAAATATCGACGGGGAAAAGTGTGCCCTTCTTTTACTTGGGGATAAAGTTAGGTTGTAACATTATTGCCCATCTTGATCACCATCATATAATTATTACTCAAGCTCTATGAGTCTGATAAGCAATCAGTTGGCTGGTTTTTATTGTTAAGGCCTGGAATAAGAATGGCACAGTTGTTGTGAATATTATGATGAGATAGAAGAAGGGATCCAATTAGACAATATGAATCAAGCTAAAATTTATATTGCAGGTCATACCGGTATGGTAGGATCGTCTGTGCTGACTATTTTTCAAGAGAGAGGCTACACTAACATAGTCACAAGATCGAGCGCAGAATTGGATCTCAGAAACCAGTCAGCTGTGAATGATTTTATACATCAGGAACAGCCGGACGCCGTGATTTTAGCTGCTGCACGGGTGGGGGGGATTTTGGCTAACAGCCAATTTCCCTACCAGTTTCTTTATGATAACCTGGCTATTCAAAATAATGTTATTGATGCTGCTCACAATAATGATATTGAGCAGCTCATTTTTCTCGGCAGTTCCTGTATCTATCCAAAACATGCGGACCAACCGTTGAAAGAAGAGTACCTGTTGACCGGTCCGTTGGAGCCTACTAATCAGTGGTATGCGGTAGCGAAAATTGCCGGTATTAAGATGTGTGAAGCTTTGCGAGAACAATACGGTCGAAATTATACCGCGCTAATGCCGACTAATTTATACGGGCCCCGCGATAATTTTGATCTGGAGACCTCGCATGTAGTACCGGCCATGATCAGAAAATTTCATGAAGCGAAAGAGGGGGGACATTATCCCGTAACACTTTGGGGTTCCGGGAATCCCAAAAGAGAATTTTTATATGTGGATGATTTGGCCGAGGCGGTATTGTTTACATTTGAGGAGCAGCTTAAAGGTAATCTCTATAACGTGGGGACAGGAAAAGATCTGAAGATTAAAGAGTTGGCCGAGCTCATCCAGGAAATTGTAGGGCATCAGGGAGAAATTGTATGGGATAAATCGAAACCGGACGGTACGCCGCGTAAGCTTTTGGATGTGTCCAAAATGGAAGCCAAAGGCTGGCATCATCAAACAGCGTTGGAAGAGGGACTAGAAAAAACGTACCACTGGTATCTCGAAAATCAAGATCAGCTGAAAGAAGTGAAGGTATAATTCGAAGTTCAATTTTAGGATAGGGAGGAAGATTTGGGAGAAAGGAAAGTAGCGTTAATTACAGGAGTAACCGGTCAGGACGGATCTTATTTAGCGGAATTTCTGCTCCACAAGGGGTACGAGGTTCACGGTATTAAACGTCGATCAAGTTCTTTCAATACCGGCAGGATTGATCACATTTATCAGGATCCGCATACAAAAGAGTTGCCGTTTGTTTTACACTATGGGGATTTGACCGACTCCACCAATTTGATACGTATTATTCAGGATGTGCAGCCGGATGAAATTTATAATTTGGGGGCGCAAAGTCATGTTCAGGTTTCGTTTGAGGCTCCCGAATATACAGCCAACAGTGATGCATTAGGAGTCTTACGGCTTTTGGAAGCAATCCGGATTCTGGGAATGGCCGAGAAGACTAAATTTTACCAAGCCTCTACCAGTGAGCTTTTTGGGAAAGTGCAGGAAGTGCCGCAGACGGAAAACACACCGTACTATCCGCGGTCGCCTTATGGGGTGGCAAAATTGTACGCCTATTGGATCACCACTAATTATCGCGAAGCGTATGGGATGTATGCTGTTAATGGAATCCTTTTTAATCATGAATCACCTGTGCGGGGAGAGACATTTGTGACCCGGAAAATTACCCGGGCAGCCGTTCGTATTGCGGCGGGCATGCAAGAGAAAACATACCTGGGAAATCTGGAAGCCAAAAGAGATTGGGGCCATGCAAAGGATTATATAGAAGGTATGTACCTGATGCTTCAACAGGATGAGCCCGAGGATTTTGTGTTGGCGACGGGAGAAACTCATTCGGTGCGCGATTTTTGTGAGCGTGCATTTCGTCACGCCGGTATTGACCTTGAATGGATTGGAGAAGGCTTGGATGAAAAAGGAGTTAATGCTAAAACCGGGGATACGGTCGTCGAAATTGATCCGCGCTACTTTCGTCCCGCTGAGGTAGATCTGCTTATCGGAGATGCGACGAAAGCCCGTGAAAAACTTGGCTGGCAACCCAAATACACATTTGATGAGCTCATTGAAGAGATGGTAGCAGAAGATCAAAAAGAGATAAATGTAACTGCAGGACAAAATGAAGAGCACTCAAGAGTTGCAAAATTCACTAAATAGTGTAGAAGTAAAAGAGCGAGATACAACGGCCGATCTTAAAGAAAAAATTATCGGGCGGATAGAGGCTCGTACGGCCACGGTCGGCATTATCGGGTTGGGCTATGTGGGACTGCCTCTGCTTTGGACATTTCATGAAGAGGGCTTTCCGGTGGTCGGTTTTGATATCGATCCCGAGAAGATAAAAAAGTTGCGAAAGGGCGAGCCCTATATTAAACATCTCGGCTACGATATGATGGGGAAGCTGGCGGAATCAGAAAAATGTACTGCAACGCTGGATTTTGCCGAACTCAAAAAGGTAGATGTCATCCTGATGTGTGTGCCTACACCGCTGAATGCGTACCGGGAGCCGGATATGCAGTACGTGGAGGAGACTACCAAGACGATCGCCAAGCACCTGCGGAAAGGTCAGCTCGTTATTTTGGAATCAACATCATATCCGGGAACCACGGATGAGCTGATTATTCCACTTTTAGAAGAGAAATCGGGTTTACGGTCGGGAGTGGATTTATTCGTAGCCTACAGTCCCGAGCGCGAGGATCCGGGAAATCCCGAGTTTAACACCTCGAATATTCCGAAAGTAGTAGGTGCCCACGGAGCTGATGCTTTGGAAATTGCGACGGAACTATATGATACCATTGTCGTGGAAACGGTTCCCGTATCGGATAATAAAACCGCCGAGGCCGTCAAGCTTACCGAAAATATTTTCAGGTCGATAAATATTGCATTGGTAAATGAGCTAAAAGTTGTTTTTCAGGAGATGGGAATCGACGTCCACGAGGTGCTGGATGCCGCTGCTACCAAGCCTTTTGGGTTTATGAAATTTTCACCCGGTCCCGGTTTGGGTGGACATTGCATTCCTATTGATCCTTTTTACCTGACTTGGAAAGCGCGGGAATTTGAACAGCATACCCGATTTATAGAACTGGCAGGGGAAATAAATACTAATATGCCGCGGTATGTTATCGAGCGGACGATTAAAGCGCTGAATGCTCATAAAAAAGCAATGAATGGAAGCAATATTTTAATTATTGGTTTGGCGTATAAACCGGATGTGGATGACCTTCGGGAATCGCCGACTTTTAAGTTGATGAA
>CAZYOD010000006.1:0-2518 GCA_964648635.1 uncultured Balneolaceae bacterium
AATAAGAAAAGCTTATTGGGACGAACTCTCTTTTTATACGGACAGGTATTGGAACGTTTGGAGAGGTATGGAGAAGCATATTTTACATTTTCGAAGGTCACAGAAAACTTCCCGGGTTTTGAATATGCATTTTGGGCCCGTTTTAAACAGGCCGACGTCGCGCGAAAAGAGAATAATTTAGAAGCGGCAATTTCGATTTATGAATCTCTGCTTAGGGATGATAAAAACAGTGATCGGCGGAATGAACTTATCTTTGAGGTGGCACAAACACTCGAAATGAAAGGTGAGGTAGAGGAGGCCGAACAAAGTTATAAAAGTTTGCTGTATGGTGATCAGCGTCAGCAGAAACGAAGCCTGAAAGCGGATATTTATTATCGGTTGGGAAAAGTCTACAGCGAACAGTATAACAACTTTGAAATTGCGGCCGCCTATTTCGATTCTTCATCTTCGCTAAGCCAACCCCCAAAAACGGTAAACGATGGAGAAGATCCTGATATATTAGCTGATGCTTTTGGCAAATATACAAGCTTGAAAAACACGATAAATCGGGCGGACAGTCTGTTGAGACTTGGAGCATTAACTGAAAGGCAGTTGGATTCTGTTTTGGAACGAATAAGAGCCGAAAAACGAAGAGAGTTGCTAGAACAGCAAGAGTCAGAGTCAGAATTAAATAATACCTTGGCTAGCGAAAACACCGTCGAAGAACCTTCGGCTTCTACATCTTCGGTCCATGGGTTCTTAAACTATCGTGATTCAGAGCTTGTAGCCCGCTCACAGGCCAACTTTAGAATTATTTGGGGTGATCGTCCGCTCATTGATAATTGGCGCCGTATGGAGGTCGTACGTAGATCAAATGCCCGAACTCGTCTATCAGTATCGGGTGTGGATCAGCAGTTGGATAGTGTGGAGGAATCAGCAGTAGTTGAAATAAATGTAGATGATATTCCTCAAAGTCAAGAGGAAAGGATCAGACTACAAACTGAAAAAGTGAATGCCCAATATGAGTTGGGCAACCTGTTTTTTCTTAATCTGAATTTGCCTGACAGCGCACAGTATCATTTTCACAGGGTAATAGATAATGATGCCGACGAGGAGCTGCGGCCCAGGGCGATGTATTCTCTTTTTGAGCTGTTTACCACGACCGATAATCAGGATAGCCTAAAATTTTGGGGACAGCGAATTTTGAAGGAATATCCCGATTCTCGGTTTGCCCGCAGAGTTGAAAGCAGGATGAACGGTACCCCGGAATCCAGTCTAGAGCCGGACAGTGCAGAGGTTTTAACTCATGAGTTTCAGAAGTTGCTTTCCGATTCTTCTGCTGCTAAACCCCAAAAGCTGCGACAGTTGGCGCTGGAAAACCGGTCTTCAGAGCTGGCTCCCTATATTTATTATCAGGCTATTGAAGAATATATCCTAAAAGCCAAGACACAAACAGGATATGACAATCCTTTGGATGAGTCGGCCGATACTGTGGGGGATTCATTTTTGGAGGCAGAAAATAAGCTGTCATTTGATGGGACCCAGTGGGACAGTGTTCGCTTAGCGATTCAAGAGTTTGACACTACTTTTCCGAATGCTGAGCAGCAGGCTAATGTATCAAAGCTAAGGGAGATGTTACGTCAATCTAAATCGACCGCAGCGCTTCCCACTTGTGAGGAGTTAGGGATTTCATTGGAAGTGGAACCGAACCTGGATGGATTTTTGTCTACGGTAAGGTATCCTGAAGAATTGGATGGGATGTCGATTTCCGGTGAAGTAGTGTATTCGTTTGTAGTAACCGGAGAAGGAGAAATAGAATCATTTAATTTGGTTTCCCAAAAAACTTCACTGGGAATCGAAGAATCTTTTGAGCAGGCTTTTAAGCAATCCCTGTCTTTTGCTCCGCTGAAAGGTGAAAATCCCCCAGAAAAAATTAAGTGCGAACTATCGTTTCCTATACGGCGCTAGACGAGGCTTTAACAAGCTGGTGAA
Source organism: uncultured Balneolaceae bacterium (assembly GCA_964648635.1). GTDB lineage: Bacteria > Bacteroidota > Rhodothermia > Balneolales > Balneolaceae > Fodinibius. The sequence goes on from CAZYOD010000006.1 coordinate 1,972, forward strand.
TAGATTTTATTCCAAGCTGATCAATCTCGCGCACTAGTTTACGGTTAATGGATTTAATCAATCCCGGACCTTCATAAATTAAGCCGGTATAAATCTGCAGGAGATCTGCTCCCGCCAAAATCATCTGATAGGCCGTTTCATAACTATCAATTCCACCCACACCAATAATAGGTTTTTGTCCATTGGTCGCTTCACTGATCCAACGGATAATGCGAATGCTTTTATTAGCAATAGGGCGTCCGCTTAGTCCGCCCCGGCCAATTTTTCCGATTTCGGATTTTTCAGTGCTCAGTCCTTCCCTGTCGGAAGAGGTATTACAGGCTACATAACCGTGCACACGGTGATTCTCGCATACCTCGAGCAGTTCCAGAAGTTTGTCTCGGGTGAGATCAGAAGAAAATTTTATAGCCGTTGGTACTACTCGTGCATCGTTACGAATTCGCAGGGCAGAAAGCAGTTCATCGAGGGCCGAACAATCCTCAAAAGTTTTACCTTCAGAAGTATTGGGACACGAGATATTTACCGTAATATAATCTGCTATTTTTTT